>JBAZDT010000045.1:0-6065 GCA_041654325.1 Bacilli bacterium
ATACCGGCTGATTATTTTCTTTGCCCTCAATGTGTAAATGCATGTGATGACCATCTAAATGGTAGCGCTTTCATCATAATGCATTATAAAACGACGCGCAATTACTTTAGGCAATCCAAACCCGCCATTCCATATGGTAAAAGCTTATTTTTCGTATCCAACTATTTCAAGACCGTTCTTTTTAGTGCGCGTCGTACCCACTTTGCGCGAATGATAAAAAAAGACTAAACAGTTGGAAATCTTGTAACCAAATACAAAAGGGAATGCAATTTTTACGTAAAAGTTTATCATATATAAAGATGGCTACTTTGAACTATATTCTCGATATTATCAATCAAGTTGCAATCGGCATAATTTCCGCCGCCTTCCTGCCGCAACTTGCTTTTATCATTTTCTTCTTCATCCACGCCAAAAGATATCCGGAAGCGAAAACCTTACATAAATACGCGATTATCATCCCCTGCCGCAACGAAGATGACGTCATCGCTTCTTCAATTAAAAAGATCACCGACACTCTCCGCTATCCGCGTGAGCTATACGATATCATCGTCGTCGCCCATAACTGCACCGACGCCACTGCCAAGGTCGCCGAAGAGGCTGGAGCGAAAGTAATCGTCTACAATAACGACGCGGAAAGAACAAAAGGTTATGCGCTGAAATACGCTTTTGGCGAAATAATCCGCTTATACAATTTAGAATACGAAGCCTTGATTATCTTCGATGCCGATACCGAACCACATCCTGATTACCTGATCAAGATGAACAATGCATTTGATAGCGGCACCAAATACGCGACATGCTATCTCAACGCCAAAAACTATACCGAGAGCCTCTCTTCCTCAATCTGGTCTTTGTGGTACATCCGCGACAGCCGCTTCGTGTGCAATCTGCGCTCGCGAATCCGCTTTTCAAATATTTATGGCGGTCACGGCATGCTGATCGCCACCGAAGAAATAGTCAAGCACGGCTATGATTCAGTGAGCATCGTCGAAGACGCTGAATACAGCATGAAAATCGCTCTCCGCAAGCAGCGCGTCGAATATGTCAGCGAAGCGATGGTCTACGATGACCACCCCGCGACATTCAAGGCGATTTTTGACCGCAACCGTCGCTTTGGCTATGGTCTCGTCCGCCTTTTCGGCCGCTATGGTTATCGTTTGATCGGCCGTTTTTTCACGACCTTCAACTTCTCGTACATCGATTTATTTTTGACTTTGTTTTTCATCCCGATCGCCGTCATGGCCGTCTTTTGGTTTCCGGCCTACTACGGCTATCTTATCGCCTATAGTTACATCATCGGCGATGCCGCAACTGGTTGGAGCATCATTTTTAATTTGATTATGATTCTGGTTTTCGCCTTCATCGTCCCGTTTGTCGCCCAAGGCATTTTGACGGTCATATTAGAGCACAAGCGCATCAATTATGGTAAGTGGTATAAACTTTTGCCATCGATTATCTTTTTGCCTTTGTTCATGATTATTTACTGCATCGCCATCACCATCGGGGTGCTGACGCCAAAATTAAAGTGGAAGCAGACGCGCAAAAAGAAAAAATAGGGTGTTAAAACACAAGAGGTCACCAGCATGAATGATTTTACGAATTTTTTGAAGATTCCTCTCGCCCATCGCGGGTTGCACGATGCGCGTTTAGACGAGAATAGCCTCGGTGCCTTTAAAGAAGCCGTCAAACATGGCTACGGTATCGAATTGGATGTCCATCTGATGAAAGATGGCGGCCTCGCCGTCGTCCACGATAACCATTTGGGAAGAGTCGCCAACCTCGATATCAATGTCTCAGATCTGACGATTGAGGATTTGCAGAAAACGAGTTTGATTATATCAAAAGAGCCAATCCCGACCCTTAAAGAGGTATTGGAGGTCGTGAATGGCAAAGTTCCCCTTTTAATCGAAATCAAGGTCGATGGAGGTTTTAATCCCGCCTTGCCCGCTAAGATAATCGAACTTCTCAAAGACTATCCTGATACGAATATGATTGCCATCGAATCATTTAATCCTTATGCTCTGCGCTGGCTGAGAAAAAACCATCCTCGTAGATATCCTTATGGTCAACTCATATCCCACAATTTTGAAGGCGTTAAGACTTTTACTAATCTCATGTTTGAAACAATGGGAATAAATCTTATTTCACGCCCCTATTTCATCAGTTTTGATATCAATTATCTACCCAATAAAAAGGTGCGTCGCCTTTACAAAAGAGGCAAGCCAATTATCAGCTGGACCATCAACACTGTTGAAAAACAAGCGCTGGCGAAAAGAGAAACCGCTAATTACATATTTGAAAAAATAAGGCCATAACGGCCTTTTTTCCTACTTTATCTATTTCGATTTTGTGATAAGATTTTAATAGATATGCGTTATCAAAGACGCACAGGAGAATAGTATGAAACTAAATGTTAAGCGCACGTTTCTGGTCGGCTTTGCCTTTTTAATCATCAGCTTATTCTGGCAAGTCTACGATGGAACGATGTCGATTATCTTGGTTACCCACTTTGGTTTGAACCAAGCATGGTCCGGCGTCCTTTTGGCCCTCGATAATCTATTGGCCTTGTTCCTTCTGCCATTATTCGGCGCCTGGTCGGATAAGACCGTGACCAAATACGGTAAGCGCAAGCCATATATCTTAATTGGCACAATCGTGGCCGCAGTTGTCTTTGTCCTCTTGGCGGTCGTCGACTTCTATCAATTGCAAGCGATGCACGCCGCCGATATTTCCAATGTCTTGCAAGATGCCATCTCCGGCAACTACTACTTCACCGTTGGGGCCATCACGCAAATCACCGACCCAGTCCGCGAAGTTGTTTCGACGGCTCGCGCCGATTATATCTTTGCCAACATCACGCAGACGAATTGGTATTTCCTCGCCACTTTCATCGGCATCTTATTCATCGTTTTGATGGCTATGTGCTCGTTTAGGACACCAGCTGTTTCCTTGATGCCCGATGTCGTCATCAAACCCCACCGTTCCAAAGCCAACGCGATCATCAATGCGATGGGCACGATTGGAGGCGGTCTCTCGCTTGGATCAATTGCCATCGTCGGCACGATGAAACAAGCCAATTACGAGACTTTCTCATTCTTACCCCTTTTTGCGGTTACTGCCGGATTGATGCTCGTCCTGCTAGCCGTCTTTATGTTTGTCGTCAAAGAAGTCAAATGGTCTGAGGAAATGCGCCGCCAGTCAATCGAACTCGGCGTCGAAACCGCAGAGACGGAAAATGTCGCCAAAGGCACCAAAGGCGAAAAAATGCCCAAGGATGTACGCAAAAGTTTTCTCCTTATCCTCGCTTCGGTTGTCTTATGGTTTTTCTCTTATAATGCCGCCTCGAGCAAAATCACTCTTTACTCCACGGAAGTTCTCGGCATCGAAAACTATTCTTTGCCGGTCATGATCGGCTTTGTCGCCGCCTTGATCGCCTTTTATCCAGTTGGTATCATCTCGACTAAAATCGGTCGCCGAACCACAATTATGGGTGGTATCGGAATCTTGATTCTAGGTTTCATTTTTGGCTTTGTCGCCGGCATCGCCTTTTTCCCTGGCTGGCTCGTCTTTGTCGCGATGGCTTTCGTCGGCGTCGGCTGGGCAGCGATTAACGTCAACTCCTATCCGATGGTCGTCGAGATGTCGCACGGCGCCAATATCGGCGTTTACACCGGCTACTACTATTCCGCCAGTATGTTCGCGCAAATTCTCACGCCGATCATCTCCGGCTTGATAATGGATGCTGTCGGCATGAGATGGTCATTGTTCCCATATTCGATCATCTTCGCTGTCGCGGCGCTGGTCACGATGTTCTTCGTCAAGCATGGTGAAGCCAAAAAGCTTGAACCGATCAAACCCGCAGAAGAGATACAAAAATAAGTAGCTGATTAAATATAAAACTCACGCAATTTTCGCGTGAGTTTTTTGTTTTAGGGAAACAATTAAATTTTTGCGCAATTGTTTTTGTTTTATCTATGCTTGAAAAGACCGCCGCCGGAACTAAACCCGCCTTTGGCCTTGAATATCCCCGCACCTCCGGTCGCGACGACCATCAGAGCGGAGAGGGTTCCGAAAACAATGCGATCGCCAATCGTCCCATATGGGGAGAAGAAGTATTTGAACATATCGAGCGATTTATTCGTCTGATAGCGATTCGCGGAGTTGTCGTTCCACCAATACTCGTCGTAATCGACTTCGAATTCCGCTTGCGGATAGACTTGCGCGGGCATGTTATAGATGTCTTGATAGGCGACATTGACGAGTCCGTTCATCATGCAAGCCGTGCCCATCTCAAGATCATAGTCATAAGGACTTGTTTTCTCATCGACTTCGAGATACTTTCCCAAGGTCTGGTTATAAATGTTGTTTTGGAGTTGGACTGGATAATAGATCAACATCTTATCGGTGGCTTCAATTTGGAATTCGATCAGCTCATAGTTGTCAGATGTCTCTTCGTTAATCTCCACGAAATAGAAGATGGCGAGAAGTCCCATATCGTTTTGGCCGATCTTCCATTCGCGGAACATCGTCGTTTTGTTGTATTCGGCGAGTTGGTCGCGGCTATCGAGAAGATAGGTCGCAATTACAATCTGTGCTCCGCCGACATGTTCGATTTCTTTGGTCTTCTCAAAAAGGGCTTCCGCTTCGCCGACAAGATAGTTGCTCGTCGAACCCGAGAAAACCTGAGCGAAGTCATTCAAATAAAAAGCGTCGCTCGGATAAGGGTATTCATTTCCGGTAAAAGAGCGAACGCCAAAAATGATTATCGCGGTAAAAAAGCCAAGGATGCCAAGAAGAAAGCCAAGTTTACGAAGCATGGACGGCATTATATGATATGCCGCTGACAACGATTTCGCCATCCCCTGTCTCAGGGTTTGCCGACCAATATGGCATTGACGATTCGAATTTGAACATCGCGGCGAACATATTCCTCGGGAAGGTACGAATACTCGTGTTATAATCGCGAACCGCGGTGTTATAGTCCGTGCGGGCGACTTTCAATTGATTCTCAAGACTTTCGATCGTCACCATCAAGCCTTCGATTGTGTCGATGCTTTGCAGATCGGGATTATCTTCGATAACGGCATATAATTCCGTGATGGCGAGGGCGGATAGCTGATCGGCTTCGATAATCGCCGCATAGTCTTCGCCGGAAGAAGCTGTCGCAAACGATTCGCGAGCGTTGGTGATCATCTCATAAACGCTGGTTTCGATGTCGATTGCGGCTTCGACGGCCACGACCAATTGACCCAGTGTTGAATCACGCGTTTCAAGCGAATTGACAATCTGCGATTTTTGATAGGCAACACTTTCGTGCTTAGTTGCGAGGGCATTGTATTCAATAGCTGTCATTACCCCGAATATGACAGCAAGAAGTCCGACGGCGCCGAGAACGATTCCTAGGATTTTTTTCATGTTGTGTATCTCCTTTTTCGAGATGGCAAAGGGCCGGTTAATGAAAAATCTAATTTGATTTTAGCACTGCGTTATGCGCACATACAACAATGATTAACGGAATTATTAACGCTTGTCAAAAAGCGTTGGGTTCAGGGCATTTTATTGGTACTTTACCCTTTTAGCCTTATAATATAAATATTATGAGCGAGGAAAAGCAAATGAAGAAAAAAATGCCAGAATTGACACCTTTTCAAAGAAAAGTGATATATGAAAACGCCACCGAGCCTCCTTTTGACAACGAGTACTGGGACAATAAGGAAGAAGGCCTCTACGTCGACGCCGTGACCGGCACGCCTCTTTTTAGTTCCGAGGATAAGTTTGATTCCGGATCTGGTTGGCCGAGCTTTACTAAACCACTTGACGATTCTCTGCTCACCGAATTGCCCGACCATTCCCTTGCACGGGCTAGAGTCGAGGTGCGGACGAAAGAAAGCGATATCCATTTGGGCCATGTCTTTACCGATGGACCGCAAAACAAGGGCGGGCTCCGCTACTGCATCAATTCTGCCGCTCTCCGTTTCATACCTAAAAAACATTTGCCGAAGGATAAATAGCGCATCCTTTAAATAGAAATTACCTTTGCCAATTCGATGTAAAAAAAGGCAACA
>JBAZDT010000046.1:0-6039 GCA_041654325.1 Bacilli bacterium
AATGAAGATATGCAAAGGCACATCCTACCACAGAAGATATTGCCTGCGCATTTACTTCTTCTGGGATTCGGCATCGGAACTTGTCGTAGTGGGATCGCTCCCGCATCACCTTTCAAATCGGGCAAGTTGAGGGAAATCATGTCGGAACCGCTTGTTGATGAGGTAAAGAAAATTGCACGGCGTGAAGCAGAACGGATTGTACGCATCTTATTACCGAAAACGGTCGATGACAAACTTTCCGATATAAACAAACGACTTCTCCTGACGGAAAAGATGATTCATTCGGCTTCGGCAAGTAACGATCCCGAATCCACGAAGAAACTGGCCGGGACAGAGATGGTCACGTTCCGAATCCAGCATGGATTGTCACAACGGGAATTGGCGCTGCTTCTCGGAAGTCATTACACCTCGATTTGCCGCTGGGAGAAAGGCCGATTCCATCCTGGGACGTCCACGGTACAACTTTTTGAAGGATTGCGGCATATGACGCATGATGAAATCACGGCAAAACTAAAGACACTTGGCGAGGCCAAGGACCGGCGCCTTCGTGCCTTGGAGGTTGTAATGGACAACAAAACATGCCGGTGACGAGAATGAAACTCAAAGCGGCAACCCATATCGCGGCTATTGTATGTTGGCCACGATTCGCGAGACGAAACCAGATTGAAGAGATAATGACGAAAACACAACTTGCGTTGTAAGAGCAAGTCGTTGAAGAGTACGGTAATGGCTTCTATTCAAAAAATCATCATTGAGCGGCTTCTGGCCTTGATTCGTATAGAAATCAAAAAGTACATACGGTTCGACGCCCACAATCGGATGAAAGTGGATTTGGCTGAATGCCAAAAAAGACTGCTTAAACTCGAAAAAGCTGCCGAGGCCCAAAGTAAGGAAACGTTTGCAATTTGGCTTGACCGCATGAGAACAAACGGCAAATCACTGAAGGCGCTTCGCAAGAAGCTCGCCATCACCCAAAAGGAACTGTCAATTCTGCTGGACACTAATCCGGCGACTGTCAACCGCTGGGAGTCCGGACGGGTGAGGCTTTCCCGCAAATCCTGTGAGAAGGTCGCAAAAATCCGCTCTTTCAGCAAGATTGAGGCGAAAAAGATACTCACAGCTAAGGCAGTCAGAATAAGTACGGGAGAAGCCGGCAATGATGCAGTTTAACCGATCGGACAGAATGGATGAGTAAGCGTCAATTTCATCACCCAGTTAACCGAAAACGGGAAACATCATGAAAGTTAAAATATCCATAACATCTTGATTTGCTCTTGTTTCGGCGGTTATAACGATTGCCGGAATTGGAGAATATATCGCATTCCAATTCCATTATCATCCGGGCTATACCGTCAAATACTTGATGATCGAACATGGCTGACACGTTATCGGGTTGGGCCTAATAACGTATGGGGTATCGTACCTTTTTTTCCACTATCAGATTAGAAGACCGATCGCCTCGTTGTGGCTGAAATGTTATGCGATAACCAAGGATTACGGAAATGACATTAATACCAATTCCGCAATCAAAGAGATTCAGGACATAGCAAACGCAATCAATATGCTGGAGGCGCAGTTGGCAAAAAATAATAAGGCCGATAATGCCGATGAAGCCATGATTGAAAAAAACTAGGCCTTGTTCCTGAATCCATAAAAATTGAAACAACAGAAAATAGAATTATGTTGACGGAGACGATGCTGCCGATTTAGGAACTCTGCTGGCGGGCGGCATTAATAAAATACGATTCCCGCCGATTACGTAATATTTAGTCGGCCGCAAAAAAGCACTCAACTATTTTATTATCAACATGAAAAGAGGATAAAGCATGCTATATTATTGCAGAAAAGGTATTAAACGCGAAAGAAATCTTGCAAAATGCTGACGAAAAGCAAAACGACAGATAGAGTGCAGAGCCATTTATTCAAGCCGTTGCTTCGGGATATCGTGTCCCCGCGTCATGCGATGGTAAAGTTGGCGGATGCGATCGACTGGCAAAGTTTCGAAGACGGGCTGGAGGAATGTTTTTGCGCCGATAACGGTCGTCCCTCGTGCCCGGTTCGGCTGATGGTGGCCTTGCATTATCTGAAATACGCCAGTGGCATGAGCGATGAATCGGTGTTGGATGAATGGGTTTAAAATCCTTATTGGCAATATTTTACCGGTGGAATTTATTTTGAACACGACGCTCCGACAGATCAATCGACAACGTCGCACTGGCGCAAGAAGTTGGCGAAGAGCGGAGCGGAAAAGATGTTGGAAGAAAGCCTGAAAACCGGTCTGCGCGAAGGATTCATCAAGAAAACGGAGCTGAACCGGGTCAATGTGGACAGTACGGTTCAGGAAAAAAACGTTCGCTATCCGACCGATGCGCGACTTTATGACCGGCTGCGGGAACGGTTGGTGAAATCGGCGCGGAAAAATGGCATTGAACTGCGCCAGACTTATGAACGAGTCGGCAAAAAAGTTCTGCGCAGCCAAAGCGGGTACGCCAAGGCGAATCAATTCAAGCGGGCGCGGAAAGCGACGAAACAACTGAAAACGTACCTCGGTCGCATAGTTCGGGACATTGAGCGGAAAGTCGCCCATCCCGCTCCTGAGTTGGCCGAATTGCTCCGGCAGGGCCACCGTTTTCTGACGCAGAAGAAAACCGATAAGCAAAAGCTGTATTCCGTACACGAACCGCAGGTGGAATGCTTACAAGCAGAACGCTAAACAAGCCAAACTTTACCGAGAAACCCAGGCGCTCGTTACGAAACAACGCGACTTGGTGGAAGAGGAATATAAAGCAGGCAACAAAGAACTAACCCGGTTGAACGAAGCCAAGAACACTCTCGTTTCCGCTGAAACCAATCTGGTCATTTCATTGGTCAACGTTATGAGTGCCAAGGCAAAGTTGGAATCTGCAACGAATTCCAACCAGACCGGAACAAACCGCAAGGAATAACCATCAATATTATTCAAAAAACGCAAGAACTGGTCGCTTGGTTATTTTTGATGATGCCGCAGCAGGCGCAAGGCATTGAAGATCACTAGCAATGAAGCTCCCATGTCGGCGGCAATCGCCATCCATAACGTGGCAATCTGCAACAATGCCAGGATCATGAACGTGGCTTTAATTCCCAAAGCAAAGATAATATTTTGCCGAATAATATTCAGGGCTCGGCGCGCATGACGAACTAGCCAAGGCAATCGCGCCAGATCGTCGGACATCAGGGCAATATCCGCAGTTTCAATGGCAGCATCGGTTCCGGCGCCCCCCATGGCAATGCCGACGGTTGCTGTGGCCAACGCCGGAGCATCGTTGACGCCGTCGCCCACCATCGCGACTTGACCATAGGTTTTTTCAAGATCTTGAATGGCTTGCATCTTGTCTTCGGGCAGCAATTCCGCCCGCACGTTATCAATGCCGACGGCAAGACCTACCGCTTGGGCGGTACCATGATTATCGCCGGTAAGCATGGTTACATGCTTGATCCCGGCCGCTTTCAGTTGACAAACCAGGTTGGATGCTTCCGGTCGGATGGAATCGGCAACGCTGATAAACCCACAGACGTGCCTGTCGCTGCCGACCACAATTACGGAATGCCCGGAATCCTCCATTCGTTGGATGTGCGCATGGACCTCTGCTTCTTCAACGCCTTTTTCATGCAGCAGCCGATGACTTCCTACCCAGAACCGGCGGCCGTCGAGGGTTGCTTCCGCCCCGCGGCCTTTGAGTGACCGGAAATCGTACGCCGTCAAGGGTTCGACGTTTTCGGCTTTAGCTTTCCTGATTACCGCCGCCGCCAATGGATGCTCGCTGAACATTTCCAGCGCTGCCGCGCAAGCCAGCAGTTCATTCGTCGTGTGACCGTTCAACGGCACGATCATTTGCACTTCTGGGCGACCTTGCGTCAAGGTACCGGTTTTGTCCAAAGTAAAAACGTTCACGCGTCCCATTGCTTCCAGGAAAGCGCCGCCTTTGATCAACACACCAGCTCTTGCCGCCGCTGTCAACGCCGCGACAATGCTGACCGGGGTGGAGATAACCAGCGCACACGGACAAGCGATCACCAGCATGACCAGCGCTTCATAAAACCAGGTTGTCCACACACCTCCGAACAACGGCGGCAAAACCGCGACCAGAAACGCCAGTACAATTACTGCCGGGGTGTAGTAATTGGCAAATTTTTCTACCCACTGTTCGACCGGAGCCCGACGGGACTGCGCCTGTTCCACCATGCGGATAATTCGCGCCAGCGTGGTATCGGCAGCCGGCTTAGTGGCCGTGAATTCGATTGCGCCGTCTTCATTGATCGTACCGGCAAAAACCTCGGAGCCGGGTTCTTTGGTCACCGGAATAGATTCGCCGGTAATGGGCGCTTGATTGACCGATGTCCGGCCTTTCGTGACCATGCCATCAAGCGGAATTCGTTCGCCGGGACGAACCAGAACCGTTACGCCGAGCGGAATTTCCGCTACCGGTTTTTCCATGATGTCTCCGTCATGAGGACAAAGATAGCGAGCCGTCGGCGGCGTCAGATCGACCAAAGAACGAATCGCCCGCCGCGCTCGCCCGACGCTCCATGATTCCAGCAACAAGGAAAGGGAGAACAGAAAAACCACGGTTCCTGCTTCAAACCACTGTCCGATCACGATGGCTCCGATCACGGCAATGGTCATCAGCAGATTCATATCGGCCCGCAAGTGTTTTAAGGCCATCCAGGTTTTGGGTGCAATAAACCAGCCGCCTGTCACAATCGCTGTCGCGTAAAAAAGAATAACCGGTAGCGGAAACACGTGTCCTGCCATCGTTTCGCCGCCGGTAAACGCGTGCAGCCAACCGCCGTGCATAATGACATGAGTCATCAAGCCCAGCAACACCAACGCGCCGGACATCCCGCACATAACGGCACGGTCGTATTTTCCCCACCATCTTTCATCCGGCGGACATCCTCCGGCTGAACCGGCGGCATCAAGCGCTCTGGCTTCTAAACCGGCCTGCCGTACTGCGTCGCCAATAGCCTTTTGATCGACCGCAGCGTCATCAAACGCCACGGTCATAATGCCATCGATCAGGTTGAAATCGAGATCGCTCACGCCGGGCAATTTGCCGACCGTCTCTTTGAGCGCTTTGACTTCTTCCGCGCAATCCATGCCTTTAATTTTAAATCTTACATGTATCGTCATGGTAACACCTCTTAGTTATTCTTTAATGTGTTTCAGTCCGGTCTCGAAAATTTGCTTGACATGATCGTCGGCGACCGAGTAGAACACGATCTTGCCTTCACGCCTGAACTTTACTAAGTTCGCCATCCGTAAGGCTTTGAGCTGGTGTGACACCGCTGATTTGGTCATATTAAGCAGGGAGGCGAGATCGCAGACGCACATCTCGTTCTGATCCAACGCCCAAAGCAGCTTGATCCTTGTACAGTCGCCGACTACTTTGAAAAAGTCGCCCAAATCATAGAGCAAACTTTCTTCCGGCATATTTTGTCTGGCTTGGAAAACGGTTTCCGCATGAATGACATCGCAATCGCAAGTCTCGGTCGTCATATTCAAATTCTCTTATATGATTGAACGGTTGCTCAATTGTTCAATAATATAATCCCTTATCTTCCTTTGTCAACCGGACCTTGCTGCGATCAGCGATAAAAAATCAAAAAAAGTTTTTTCTCTCCTCAAATAATTTTTCTTCATCATGGAAAATTACGACGCAAAACTCCACTGGCGCACTGCGCTTTCATTATTTTGCAATTGTAACGGGGGGATATGAACTGGCTAACTTCGGAACAGTCGCGTCAGGACGAATCCAACCTTAATCGAATTTTTCCGAGAGCCTCCGGATTCGTTGCCAGTTCAGAAAACATCTGATTTCTGAATGACTCAGCCAGTCGCCGCACAAAATTCTTTATTGTACGGAAATGTTTGAGCGTGTTTTCAGCCACTACCGCTAAATACGTTTTCACCAAATGTGGCAGTTCAGCGAATTTACGCATAATAAATTTTTTCTGCAACTTTGGAAACAGATCGCTTCTTACCATTAACTGGTGCAATAA
>JBAZDT010000047.1:0-6004 GCA_041654325.1 Bacilli bacterium
GAACATCGGCACTGGCTTCGATGATGCCAACAGCATTGTCCTCAAACATATTGTTGATTTTGAGGTTTACTTCGGCATTCGCATCGATGTGAGTTTCCCCGAGAACTGTTAATTCGCTGTCATAATCGGTGCCTAAGTATTCGAAATCAGCGGTCACATCAACGGCTAGCGAGTTCATTTGGGTGGTGGTTGTTTTTTCCATCGCCTCGACGACCATTGAGTTCGCGGATGCATCATCGACGGTTTGCCCACCATCGCACGATGCCATTGCCACTAAAGTGAACATGGCGGTTAGAGAGAATATAATTTTGTTTATTTTGTTCATAAGAACACCTCCAACTTTTAGTATAGCACTACTATTAAAAACGCAATAAAAATATTACATGAACCCTTGCCTAGATGACAATCGTCAAGAAAAATGAGTCTAGTAAAATTAATAATTTTAGGAGTTTACTTTATTTTGAAGAACCACTTAATAAAATTCATTTTTGCTTGGTTATAAGGAGGATATTTGAGGGGTAATTCCATCTTCGCTTTCCTCAAAACGCTCTTTTCGTGGGTAAAGGCGTCAAACGATTTTTGGCCGTGATAACTGCCCATCCCACTTCGACCGACGCCGCCGAATGGCAGGTTGTCGTTCGTCAAATGCATAATCGTGTCGTTAATGCATCCTCCGCCATAACTTACGATGTCCATCACGCGCATAGCCTCATTCTTATTTTTAGTGAATAAGTAAAAGGCCAGTGGTTTTTCTAGGGTCTTAAAAGTTTTGAGGAGATCATCAATCTTTTGGAAGTTCAAAATTGGCATAATCGGACCAAAAATCTCTTCCTGCATGATGGCGTCTTCATAGGTTACATTATCCATGATTGTCGGTTCGATGACTCTTGTCTCGCGATTAATATGACCGCCGAAAATGGTTTTGTTCTTATCGATTAAACCCGCTAGTCTCTCGACGTGCTTATCATTGATGATGGCGGGGAAATCTTCGGTTATATTGCCATCGCGATAGTAGAATCGCTGGATATTATCGATAACTCGCGATATGAATTTGCTCTTTATCGATTCGTGGACATAAATATGATCAGGAGCGACGCAGGTTTGACCGGCGTTTAAATATTTGCCCCACGTGATGCGCTTGGCCGCCAAGTCGATGTCGGCATCTTCGCAGACGATGCACGGCGACTTTCCGCCTAATTCCAAAATCACGGGTGTTAGGTTTTTGCTTGCTTTCTCAAGTACGACGCGCCCAACATCATCGCCACCTGTGAAGAAGATAAAATCAAAGTGCTGGTTGAGCAAGGCCTGGTTTTCCTCGCGCCCGCCGACGACAACTTTAAAAAGACGCTCATCAAATTTGCTGGCGATCTTTTCGAGGACAAGCGAGATATTCCAGGCATATTTTGAAGGTTTTAAAACGACGGTATTTCCAGCCGCTAAAGAAGCGACAACCGGCGTCATCGAGAGCTGCAATGGATAGTTCCACGGCGACATTACTAAAGTAACGCCGTAAGGCTCCTTCATGATATAGCCAGAAGAGATGATGTTGACGAGGCTTGTCGCAACGCGCCTCGGCTTGACCAAGCGACGCAGGTGCTTAAGCATGAAATCGATTTCTTGGATAACGAGAGAATATTCGGTCGAGATGACATCGAATGCGCATTTGTTGTAATCGAGTTTGAAAGCAGAGTAGATTTCCTCGCTCATCTCGAGCAAAATCTGGCGCAGTTTTTTTAAAACCTCAATGCGGGCTTCTAATGGTCTTGTGTGACCTTCCAAAAAGTATAAGCGTTGGTTTTGGACGATTTCTTCAATCATGATTTGTTCCTCTATATACAATTTTTCACATTTCGACTCTTTTTGCCACATAACAATGCGCTAAAAGACCAAGCATGTTGGTTTCGTGCGTGCTTTTACGAGCTTATAATACCTTTATGAATATTTTTTATCTTGACTCAAATCCGCAGAAAGCCGCCGAGTATCACGTCGATAAGCACGTGATAAAAATGATTTTGGAGTCAGCGCAGTTGCTTTCGACCGCGCACCATCTTTCGTCCTCTCCGCAAAGCATCCGCGACAATATCTACAAAGCCACGCATAAAAACCACCCCAGCGCGCTTTGGGTTCGCCAAAACCAAAATAACTATCGATGGCTCTTTGAACTTTTCAAAGCCCTTCTAAGCGAGTACACTTATCGATTCGGCAAAATTCATCGAAGCGCAGAACTGATTAAATATTTGGAAATTCCCCCAAGCAGCCTCCCAAATGAACCATTCTTCCCGCCTATTCCAGTGATGGACGCAGTTTATGTAATCGCAGACGATTCATTGGCTTCCTACCGCAATTATTACCGCGACGGTAAAAAGCATCTTTTCACATGGACAAAACGCGATAGGCCAACCTGGCTATAGTTACTCGCTATTCGGCCTTCAAAGCTGCGGATTATCTTTATTTAGAAATTGATATACGATACCATTTTTAAAGAGGTATTTATCCATGAAAGAACTTAAATATATTGACCCTGAAATTTATGAAGCAATCGAATTAGAAAAACAACGCCAGAAGGACAATATCGAGCTTATCGCCAGCGAGAATTTCGTTTCGCTCGCCGTCTTGGAAGCCCAAGGCTCGATCATGACGAATAAATACGCCGAAGGATATCCCGGCAAGCGCTATTACGGGGGTTGCGAATTCGTTGATATTGCCGAGCGCTTAGCCATCGAAAGGTTAAAACAAATCTTTGGTGTGGCATATGCCAATGTCCAACCGCATTCCGGTTCGCAAGCCAACATGGCGGTTTACCGCGCATTATTAAATCATCAAGATTCGATTTTGAGCATGTCGCTTAGCGACGGAGGACATTTGACCCACGGCTATAAACTCAGTTTTTCCGGAATCGATTATCAAATATATTCTTACGGTGTCGACGCGAAGACCGAAGTCATCGATTATGATGCCGTCGAAAAAATAGCTCTCGAAGTCAAGCCCAAGATGATTGTCGCTGGGGCGAGTTCTTATCCGCGGGCCATCGATTTTAAGCGCTTTCGCCAAATCGCCGATAAAGTAAATGCATATCTATTCGTCGATATGGCGCATATCGCCGGTTTAGTCGCTGGCGGGGTCCATCAGAATCCATGTCCGTATGCCCATGTTGTGACTTCGACAACACATAAAACCTTACGCGGTCCCCGCGGAGGCATCATTTTAACTAATGATCCTGAAATCGCCGCCAAGATCGACCGGGCTGTTTTTCCCGGCATTCAAGGCGGGCCCCTTGAACATATTATCGCCGCGAAAGCAGTGGCATTCGCCGAGGTTCTTAAAACCGATTTTAAGGCTTATGCCGAACAAATAGTCAAAAACGCGCAAGCCCTCGCTCAGGAACTTGCCAAATTAAACTATCGTATTGTCAGCGGGGGTACTGATAATCACATGCTTCTCGTCGATTTAAAGAGTTCAATTAACGTGTCTGGCGCAGAAGCCGAAAAACTTCTTCATGAAGTTGGAATCACGTGCAATAAGAATTCGATTCCCAACGACAAAGAGCGCCCAATGGTGACTTCTGGCATTCGCCTCGGGACACCAGCGATGACGACGCGCGGCTTTAAAGAAGATGATTTCCGCCTCGTCGCGCATTTGATCGATGAAGCCCTAAAAAACCGCTATAACTCTGAAATACTTGCAAAAACCCATCAAAAGGTTCTTAATTTGACTGCGAAATATCCCTTACCTTACTAGAGATGAAAAACAAAGAGTCAAAGTTAATCTTTCAAATGGTCGCGGTGGCGATGGGCGTCGCCCTCGCTGTCCTGCTGACGAGTTTTGTAACCATCCCCCTTCCAAGCGGAGCGGGGTTTTTGAATTTCACCGATGTGTTTATCGTTTTCTACTCGCTCTTTTTCGGACCGTGGATTGGCGCGGCGGTCGGCGCCTTAAGCGGTTTGATGGTCGATATAATTCTCGGCTATGCTTTCTATGCCCCTTTCACCGTCGTAATCAAATTCGTCGAGGGACTTGTGGTTGGCTTTTTGTTTTTGGCAATCAAAAATAAGTTGCGTTACCTCGCTCCTTTTATCGGAGGAGCGGTTATGGCGCTACTCTATTTTATTCCTGACTATATCGCTCTTCAGAATTTTTACGCATGTTTAGTCAATCTTGGCCTAAATCTTGTTCAAGGCATGGTCGGGGCGACCCTTGGTCTAATCATCTATCTCGTGATTAAAAAGACGAAACTACAACCACCGATATAAAGCTTCAAGGCGATTGAACTTTATTTGTTCGTGGAATTTGATGATATTACTCGCGAACATTTTTTTGAGGTAAGTTTAAATGGTAAAAATTACGCAATCGAGGTTTCGCCACTTGCGATTTGTCCCTCTTTCGGGAATCATCATGAATCTCGCTCTCCCTGATTGCCAAATGGTATCGCCTAGTAAAGCGAATAATTTTAATTATTATAGCCTATATAAATTGTTTTAATTGAATGCGTATATTATGATTTATGATACGGCTGCATAGCTAGAATGGAAGAGTGATGTTGATATGTGGGATGTCTTGGAAAATCTTGGTGTTTGGGGTGTTGTCATCGAAATAGCTGTGATCTTTTTGGCGAAGATCATCGAGGTCACGGTTGGCACCCTTCGGCAAATATTGGTCGTCAAAGGTTATCGTAAATCCGCCGCTATATTAGCTTTGGTGGAAATTGTCATTTGGGTTTTTGTCGCCTCGAGGGTCATCACCGGTCTTGGCGAAGATCCGATAAAAGGCGTTGCGTATGCCCTCGGCTTTGTCGCCGGCGTCTATCTCGGCTCGATTATCGAACAGAAATTAGCTTTCGGTATGCTGCTAGTGCAAACGATCACTTCTGAGAAAAAAGGTTTGGAAATTGCCCAAGCCCTTCGCGAAAAGGGCTATGGGGTGACGACGGTCGAAGCCAAAGGCAAAATTGATTCGCGCGTAATTCTCATGGTTTATGCCAATCGGCGTGGAAGCGAAGAGATTGTCCAACAGATTATTCTTATCGATCCGACGGCGATGATCGTCCGCAATGACGTCGCATCATTGTCAGGCGGATATATCCGGCTTAAAAAATCACTCTTTAAATAAATAATATTTGAATAAAGAAGGAGACTAAATAGCGAGGTCGCCTTTTTTAATCCAGTTAAGTTTTCGGAAAAGTAAATCGAGAAGGAAGACGAGGAGCGCTGGACCAAGTATCATCAGCAAGATGACACCCAGCCATGTTAGCCATGAGCCAGAATTAGCGGTGATCGTCAAGATTGGGCCGATAAGCGCGCAAGTTCCCATCCCCGCCCCTTCCGAAGGAGTGACGAGGCCGAAAACCGTCGTCGCAAGAGGACCTAATATCGCCGAGACGATAATTGTCGGAAGCCAGATGAGCGGTTTGCGAAGGATATTTTTAAACTGTAGCATTGAAGTGCCGATGCCGACCGAAATAATTTTCCCGGCGTTGTTATCGCGAAACGACATCATCATGAAGCCGATCATCTGCGTGCAGCATCCGACAGCGGCCGCTCCACCTGCGATGCCGCCGAGATTAATCGCAACGGCAATCGCCACCGATGAAATTGGGGCGGTGAGAATCATGCCCATAATCGACGATATGACGACACCCATTAAAATGGGCTGGTAAGTGGTGGCTGTCTGAATAAAAGATCCCAGGGAGTTCACGACCCAAGTCAGAGGGAAAGACAATCCGAAAGAAAGCAGTCCGGCAACGGCGCACATAAAAAGAGGAATGATGATTAAATCAACGGCCGTCGGTTTGCGGAACACGAGGCGATAAAGCTCGATGGTGACGATGACGACGATATATGACATCAGCGGGTTGTAATTGGTATTGATACCGTTGATATAAGGTATGACATAATTGCCATCTTGTGTCGCTAAAACCATCGTGGCAATCGCCCCGGCGGCTCCGGCGGAGATAATGGCGATCGGCGAGAGATTTTTTAAAGATAAGGCGATGCCGATGCCGATGCCA
>JBAZDT010000048.1:0-5953 GCA_041654325.1 Bacilli bacterium
TCGATCAAAGAGTTTTTCGATGCCCCAGGATGGAATTCCTCGCTCAACAAGCAAATGTGGAAGATCTATTTGCAAAAAGGCCACTTTGGGATGATTTCGTATGCTTCACCTTCAGTTTCGAAAAACCTTGATGACCTGCCCAGCGCTTATATCGAGCCCCAGGAATTTGATTGCTTGCGCGATGAAGCAATCGCTTATGGGGAAACATTAAAAGAGCATGGCGTCAAGGTGGAGACGAATTTGATCAAAGGCTCTTTTCACGCTTTCGATTTATTGCAGTCAAAAAAGATTGTCAAGCGGGCGATGAAAAAACGCATTTCCGTCTTAGCAAGCGCCTTGCATTAACATAGTTATTTACCAAAGGCGATTAATAACGTATATTATGGACAAGTCGTGAATACACGACTCCTTATAAATCAGGTATCGCAATGACAAAGAAGTCTAATGCACATAACGATTGGTATCGTCTAGATAACGCCGCGAAAATATATCCGGCGATGGTCAATAAACGCAATTCTTGCGTTTTTCGCTTTGCCATCAACCTCAAAGAAGAAGTCGACCCCTATCTTCTCGAAAAAGCCCTCGCCGACATGCGATTGCGCTTTCCGTCGATGTTCGTCCGCGTCCGCCACGGCGTCTTTTGGTACTATCTTGAAGAAAACAAGAAGACTCCCCGCGTCCGCCCTGAGGATAGCCGGATCAATAAATCTATTGATTTATACGCGAACAATTATTTCCGCTTTACCGTCTTTTATTACCGCAACCGCATCAGCCTTGAAGTTTTCCATAGTCTGACGGATGGAACCGGAGCATTGGCTTTTCTAAAATCATTAACTTATCGCTACCTGGAGTTAAAAGGTTACCATATGCAAAGCGAGGGTTTAATCCTGACCATTGATCAGAAACCGCTCATTGAAGAATTGGAAGACAGCTTTGTCAAATACGCAACCTATAATCCTCACAAACGCTATATCGTGCCGACTCCTTTTAGCATCAAGGACGCGCGGTTTCCCAGCGGCCAAGGACGGGGTGTCATCAATGGGCGAATCGACGCCAATTCGCTCCACGCTCTCGCCAAAGAAAAGAAGGCGACCGTCACCGAGTTTTTATCCGCTTTGTTGACGCAGGCCGTCTACCAAGTTTACGGCGAGCGGATGATTAAAAACAACCGCGTCAATATTTGCCTGCCGATTAATCTCCGGCGCTTTTTCCCATCGACTTCGCTTCGCAATTTCACTCTCTTTTTCCATTCGACGGTCAAAGACGCTAAACGTGGCGATTTCGCGGAAATCCTCAAGCAAGTCCAAGAGAGTTTTCAGCAAGGATTGACGAAAGAAAATATTCTTATGAATATTAATGTCAACATGCAGGCGGAGAAAAACATGGCGATGCGCCTCACCCCTCTTTTTATTAAAAAGCCAGCGATGACCATCGCCGGAATCATGTTTGGAGGGCGACTAAACACCCTGACGATGTCGAATATCGGTATCACCGAACTTCCTAAGAGCATGGCCGAGCATGTCGAGGATTTGGAATTTAACTTATCAAACGATATCAACTGCGCTTACGGCATCGGCGTCATCTCGTTTAACGACAAGATGACAATCAGTTTCCTGCGCGAGACGCGCGATACGGCTTTGCCGATGGTCTTCTTTCGCAATCTCGTCGCCTTGGGTCTCAAAGTCGAAGTCGAAAGCAATTATTGGGAGGAGGTCGCCTAACGATGGATTATTGTCCAGAATGCCAAGTAAATATTACCTCGCGAGGAGGCCGCTGCCCCCTTTGCCAAGGTCCGCTTATTCATAGCGATGGAACAGAAGCAAAAACTTCCTTTCCATCTTATGGCAAATTTCGTGACCGCCGGAGGAGATGGGCCATCGGTATTTCGATCGCGACGCCAGCCCTCATCGGTATTTGTGTTTTGATTAACCTTTTGACTTGGAATGGCTTTTTGTGGTCGCTGATCGTCGGCGTCGGCGCCTTGTACGCCTGGCTCGTCGGCCTTTACACTTTCCGCCGAACCGATCACATCGGGCAGAAGCTGATGCTTCACGCGATCGGCATCTCGATGCTTCTCGTCGTCATCAACTTTGTGACCGCATCGCCGTCGATTACCTCTTCTTTATTCCTCGAAAACTTTTCGGAGATGGCCAAATGGTCCTTAAACTATGCCATGCCATCGACTCTCATCGCCTTTATCCTAGCGATTAATATCGCAATGCTTTCGCAAAGGCACCGCCTGCGCGATTACCTAATCGCCCAATTCTCGCTTTGCGTAATAGGTTTTATTCCCTTTGTCTTGATTATTATCGATATTTGCGGGATCAATATCCTCGACTCCCTTTTCATGTCAATCGCCGCATCATCGTTTTCCCTTCTCACATTAGTCGTGCTCCTCGTCTTCGCCCGAAGCCTTGTTGCCAAAGAGTTTGGAAGAAGGTTCCATATTTAGTAAAATATGAATATGATCATCGAAAAAGAGAAAACGGCAATCGTGACCATCTGCGGACCTAAGAATACTTCGTGGGTCGGTGATCTTAATTTGGAAATCGCGATTGGCGATAAAGTTGTCGGCACTCTTAAGGCTCAGCAAAAAATCCGCTTTGAGATCAATGAAGACACGCGCTTTTATATCCGGTGCTTGAATTCGTTTCTTGCGAACCTAAACGTCCGCGTCGCCGGTTTGCTCCGCTGCCCGACAAACATCCAATTGGTCCTCGTTGGTGGATCATTGGCAAATGCGAAATTAGTCGCCAAAACGACTTATGGCGAAAACTATAAAAGATAGGAAACAATATGAAAAGAATTACCCTCTTTCTAACTTTAGCGGCTCTTGTTCTCGTCGGATGTGACGGCGGGAATTCAAGCACCTCTGAATCCGAACTTCTGCCTCCCCCCGTCATCGCTGATCCGAATGGCGAAGCCAAGAGCAAAGAACCGGAAAACGGCGATGTCATCAAAATTCTGCATTTGAATGATACGCATGGTTCTATCGAGCAAATTGCCGAAGAAAATGAACCGGGAATGACCCGCATCGCAACTTACGACAAAAACAAGCGCGCGGAAGCAAAAACCGATGTCGTCATGATATCCTCCGGTGACATGTTTCAAGGCAGTCTTGATTCAAATATCAATAAAGGTCGTCTGATGATTGATATCATGAAGGAAATGCGCTTTGATTCGATGTCGATCGGCAACCATGAATTCGATTGGGGCGTCAGCGCCTTGGAAGCAAACGCCACCTATGCTATGGATGCTGAAGGTGATTGGTCTTTCCCTTTCTTATCGGCGAATATCTTAAATCCAGAAGGCCAATATGACATCGGTTATCTTTCGACCACTTTCAATCGTGGCGGAGCCCGTATCAGCGTCGTCGGATCAATCGACGCTGGGGTGTATGATTCAATCGACGCCGCCGTCGTCGAAGGTTATAGTTTCACGAATGCGACAGCGATGGTCATCGCGGAAGCGCAACGCCTCAGGGCCGCCGGCTCGGACTTAATTATCTATTCAACTCACGATAAGAACCGCGAAGTCGATTCCCGTATCGCCAACTATGTTGATGCGGTGTTCACTGGTCACTCGCATTATTATTCCATCGACACGATGACGAGCAGTGATTCGCGGATCGTGCCGGTAATCGAATCGCTTTCCAACGGGAAAGCCGTCGGCGAAGTCGATTTCGTCTACAACGCCGCTTCAAACCGCTACGAGCTCGGAGATTATAAAAACACGCCATCATCGGTTATCGAGACACTTGCTGCCGACGTCGATGTACAAGGAGTTTATGATACTTATCTCGATGCTCCCTGCGCCGACGGAATTGTCGTCGCGGATAGTCTACGAGAACTGAAAACGAATAAAATCGGGGAGATTACCTCGAGCTCAAAATACGCCTCGGGAGGAATCTCTGAAAACGAAGTTCGCGAAATGTTTGCCATTGCCCAACTAGAAAACTATCAAGATGAATCATATGGTACGATCCATGGCTCTTCATATAATGAAGCGCGTTCAGGTTGGAACGTAGGCGACATTACCTACTCTGATGTCTATAAAGCTTTCCCTTTTGATAACGCGACAGTCATCATCGAAGCGACGGGAGAGCAACTAAAAAGGTGGAATACATATACGTATTTCGATGGTGGCCTGACAAAGTACGATTTGGTGAACACGACAACTTATAAAGTGGTTACTTCGACGTACATCATCAATAATAACGAGAAGTACAATTACACGAGTGTTTTTCATACCGACGAGAATATGTTCCAACGCCATGTTCTCTATCAAGAATTTCTAAAAGCTAATGCTCCCGATCCTTGGGGTTAGAAATAACTCTCTTTAATTTCCTTGAGCAATTTATTGTTTTGTGCAAAGATAGGGCAAAAGAGGGATGAATATGGTAAAACGTATTTTCGCGATTATTTTTACTCTCATCGGCTTAGCCGCGATCGTGGTGGCGGTTTACTTCGGCATCACTGCCGTCAAAGAGCTATTAGCCTATATTAGCGAAGGAATCGATCCGCTTGCGCCAATCGCCTTCGTTATTTTCATCGTCATGGTGTGCGTATGGGTCGCCCTTGGCATCATCGGCTTTGTGATTTTCATTCCAAGTCTGATTTTTGCCATCAAAGGGCCTCGCAAAAAGCCCCAATAATATGAGTTTTCGAATATTCTAACTTTGTCTATACTATAAGTAATGGTCAACCATCAGCAAGAAGACCCGATAAAAACAAATCCCGAAAAGAGCGACGAGAACCATTTTTCTTTAAAGAAAAAAGGTTTTTCGGTTTTGTATTTACCCGCGATTATTATCGCGGTTATCACCATCTCTTTACTGGTCATCCTAGTCTTTGGCAACTCGCTTAGATGGAACAACATCGATAGCGAGCCGCAGACGCGACAACTTCACAAGCTCGACTTCACCAGCGAAGAGGCGGCGTTCGACGAGACCTATTCATATCTTCCATTGGCATCGGAAGAACCTTCAATTTATCCCGCGCAAGGATTTGGATGGTCGCTTATCGGCTCTGGAATAAAAATTCTCATCCCTGATTACGAAGGCGATTTGTCCTTCGATTTTGCTTTTGGCGCCTTCAACCTTCTGGCTTATGAAACAACGGAAAGTTCAAACGTCAACTACGAAGCGATTTCCTACAGCCTGCAAGCTGAGCCAATATCCTCAAAGAACATGACGGATGTGACGAATAACGACACGTGCAACATCGCCTTTCAGGAAGAAAGCATCGCTTATGTCGAAGTCCGTTTCAAAAACCCGATTACCACCATCAATAATCAAGACACCACCGGCTATTTGTATTTGCATTCGATAAGCGTAACAGAAGTCCGCTGATTGCTATTCAAAGAAAAAGTGGAAATAAAGTTTTTGGAACGGCGAGAACTCTTTGATGTAGTAAATTGGGTCGCCTGTATCTGGATCAGGCGTTTCGCCGATATCGGGGCGATCAACGTATGAAGAAACGCCGGTGTTGCCGACGATGGCTAAATAGAGATTATTGAACCACGTGGCGAGGTCATCGACGAAGTTGTAAGAACGCCAATAGGCGCTCATATATTTATAATCATTGCGAATATTTAAGGATAGAGAATTGTAAAGTTCACCGTATTTATCTTTGTCGCCTACATAGTCGGCAAGCGAAATGATGGAATAGAAAGTCGCGATATATCCCGAGTAGCGGAGATAGGAGTCCTCGCTGCGGAGCAAGACATACGCCGAGACAAGATTCGCGTCTTGCTCGCGCATCACACCTTTCGAATGGGCTAGTTCATGGGCCATCGTCGAGGGGATTTGGGCATCGGTCGTCAAATAGTTGATATTCGGTTCGGTCGTCGGGGCAAAAGAGATGCCGGTGATGTGAAATTCGCGGAAGAGAAAAGAAAGGAACATCGGTTTGACCTGCGCGGTATAGGACGTGAAATACGCTGAATCGAGCTT
>JBAZDT010000049.1:0-5892 GCA_041654325.1 Bacilli bacterium
CTTTTTGGCCTTAACTTCAGCTTTAACCTTGGACTTTTTTTCCTTAACTTCGGTCTCAACTTTGTTCTTTTGCTTGTCTGCCATAATATCTCCCATCAGGCTATTTGCCGATTTTTTTCATCTTGCGCCGATTGTAATCAGCAATAATACGTGCTTGTTCGCGAGGTGTTTTTCCAATTAAAGACTTTTGCAGATGCTCATCTTCATAGATTTTCTGCGTCTCTTCCTTAATCACTTCGTGAAATTCTTTGAGCGTTCCCTCAGTTGCTTTCGGATAGAGGTTCTTAACATTCAGACTCGTTATCTCGTTGATGATCTCATCTTTGTTGGCGAGATCCTTGGATGCTATTTCGTTGATTAGCAAGGAAACGTCGACGCCATCGTGCTTTGAGAGATAATCGATGATATGAAGTGCGATATGACGATAGACTTCAATATAAAAGAATTGGACATTCTTCTCGTAGAAGTCGACCGCATTTTTATCCTGGAACATATTGTAAAGAAGTTGCCGTTCAGCATTTTGCAAGCGGCGAAGCTCGGCTTTATAAGGCTTGAATTCAAGTTCGGGAAGAATTGTCTGCTCAACTTCACTCTTGGTTTGCTGTTTGCGGGCGTCGTCGACGAATTTGCCGATTGATTTAGGTTCGAAGCGGGTTACTTTCGCCAACTTAAAGATGCGATCGTCGAGTTCAATCCCCGGATTAAGTTGCGTAAGCATCGGCAAAAAATGGTTGATGACGCGAAGCCTTTCGTCCTGTGAACCCAAAGGATTGGTATTTTGATAATAATTAAGAGCAAAATCAAAAGGATCAACGAGTGAATTAAGGTAGACAAGAAGTTTGTCCGAACCTTCAGATTGGAGAATATCATCAGGATCGCGCTCGTCGCCAGGAACCGATACAAGCCGGTATTTAATATTATTTGCATCAAAGATGCCCATGATTTTCATCATCGCCATCTGACCAGCTTTATCTCCATCGAGGCATAAGCGGATTTCGACATTAAGTCTTCTTAAAGCCATAGCTTGCTCTTTGGTGAGGGAAGTGCCCATGATGGCAACCGCTGATTTGATGCCGATTTTATCAAGGGCAAAAACATCCATAAAGCCTTCTAATACGTAGAGATAGCCATCATGTTTGGCGGTTGCTTTTGCATTGTGATAATTATAGAGGACCGAACTTTTATGAAAGAGTTTTGTCTCAGGAGAGTTGACATATTTTGGTCCTTCGGTGTCATCGGTCAATTTGCGAGAGCTGAAACCGATTACCTTTCCATCTGCGTCTTGAATTGGAAAAACGAGTCGCCCAGCGTTTGTGTCGGAAGTCCCGCTCGCCCTGGCAAGAGCGATACCAATACCTTCGATAGTCTTAAGACTATATCCTTTTTGTTCTAAAAAGGAAATGGTCCCTTTCCCATCTTTAATGGCGTAGCCGAGGCGGAATCTTTCTTGTTGCTCGGCATCAATATGACGATTTTGTAAATATGTGCGAGCGATTAAAGCTTCTTCAGTCGAAAGACCAAATTGATAATAGTTTGTCAAATCCTCGATGCACTCCTGGAGCGGAACCATCGCCTCGTCAATTTCGACGTGCTCAAGCGGCTTATTAAGCCGAACATCGTGAAATCCAATAATCTCTGCCGTCTTGCGTATGGCCTGATCAAAAGGAATCTTCTCATACTTTTCGACAAAGCCGATGGCGTTGCCACCTGTTCCGCAAACAAAACACTTGAAGATTTGTTTATCCTTGGAAATCATCATCGAAGGGTTCTTATCGTCGTGGAAAGGGCAGAGCGCGACAAAACTGCGACCTTTGCGGATGACATTGATGTAACTTGATACGACATTGACGATATCCGCTTGTTTTAGGATATCTTCAACTAAACTATTATCATATCTCATAGATATGGCGCCCTCCTTTCTATACTAATAAAATACTAAATATAAACTAATAAAACATTTTGACACTGAAATAACCGACAAGTTCGCTGATCGGCAAGCGGATTTGATTCATCGTGTCGCGATCGCGTATTGTCACCGTCTGATCGTTGCTGGTGTCGAAGTCAATCGTGACGGCGAATGGCGTTCCGATGGCATCTTGGCGGCGATAACGTTTTCCAATGCTGCCAGTGTCATCATAAGTAACGGAGAAATACTTATTAAGTATTGATAATACTTCTTTTGCTTTATCGTTCAGCTGTTTGCTCAGAGGCAAAACAGCGATTTTGTATGGGGCGAGAGCCGGATGGAGTCTCATGACGATTCGCGTGTCATTTTCCAATTGCTCTTGCTCATAGGCGTCGCACATGACCGTCAGCATTAAGCGATCGACGCCAAAGGAAGGTTCAACGCAATAAGGGATATATTTCTCGCCGGTTTCTGGATCTAGATAATCTAAAGATTCGCCGCTATATTCGATATGACGTTTAAGGTCGTAGTCGGTGCGATCGGCAATGCCGAGCAACTCGCCCCACCCGAAAGGGAACTTATATTCGATATCGCATGTCGCTTTCGAATAAAAGGAAAGCTCGCTCTTGTCGTGATCGCGGTAGCGCAAATTTTCTTGGTTGATATTCAAGCTTTTTAAGAATTTAAGGCAGTAGCCTTTCCAATACTCAAACCATTCGAGGTCCGAGCCAGGGCGACAGAAAAATTCCAGTTCGGCTTGTTCAAATTCCCGGGTTCGGAAAATGAAGTTTCCGGGAGTGATCTCGTTGCGAAAACTCTTTCCGATATTGCATATACCTAAAGGTAACTTACGTCTAGTCGTCCGCTGGATGTTGCGAAAATTGACAAAGATGCCTTGGGCCGTCTCTGGGCGAAGGTAGACGATTGATTTTGAATCTTCGACGACGCCGATATGCGTTTTGAACATCATATTAAACTGGCGGATATCGGTGAAATCGGATTTTCCACACACAGGGCAAGGAACCTTCTTTTCTTTGATATAGGCGTTCATCTCGTCGCTGGTCATCGCCGCCACGTTGAGGTCTGGATAAGCCTTTTGGATTAGTTCATCAGCGCGATGTCGGGAACGACAACTCTTGCAATCAATTAGAGGGTCATTGAAAGTCGAGACGTGCCCAGTGGCTTCCCATACTTTGGGATTCATTAAGATTGAAGCATCAATGCCAACATTAGTTGGCGATTCCTGAACGAACTTCTTCCACCACGCCTTTTTGAGATTATTCTTCAACTCCGAGCCAAGAGGCCCGTAATCCCAAGTGTTGGAAAGTCCGCCGTAGATCTCCGATCCTTGATAGACGAAACCAGAGGTGACTAAATGATTGACGATTGTCTCAAATTCATATTTCATATGTATTCCTCCGCAAAAGAGTGCAAGCCGCTAAAGTTTATTCTCTAAGCTTGTCACTGTCAACCTACTTTAAGTGTAGTTTCTTATATTTATGATACTTTTTCAAGAAAATCAATGCTTTTGAGTCTGACTCCAGCGGCATCTTGAAGGTAGATAGTCAATTCGCTCAAGATTTCTAAGCACTCACGGCGTTCGAAAGTTACGCGGTTGAGTTCGTCGGGCTTAGCCAAAAAAATCTGGCGGAAGATTTTCAATTTTCGTTCCGAGCATTTCTGATGGCTGAGAGGGTCGAAAAATGGCGTGGCGACAAATCCCCCGTCAATGAAGGAAATCGCGCTGATATCGCTTCTTTGACCGGAAATAACGCACTTTGTCACCTCGAGCCCGTAGCCGCTCGTCTTTAAAACGCTTGCGAAATATAGTAGAGCAGTCGTCAAAGGGTCAAAGCCGGCGTCGAGGTTTGTTAGGCAAGCATGTAGATAAGGATAGAGTCCCGCCGCTTCTTCGCTGGAAATGACTTTATTCGTCAGCTCGCCGACAAAAGATAAGACAGCGAGGTTGCTCAACTTTGTTTTTGCTTGTTCGAATGTGTGAAGGACGGTGCCTGTTCTTAGGGTGAGACCTTCTTTACCTTTGTTGATCATGAAGCGCGATTCGGTAAAAGGTTGGACGCTCGAAAGATTTTTACTGGCGATGCCGAGGACACCACGTGCCAAAAAGGAATAGATTCTTTCCGCGGTAAGAATATTCACCATCGCATCTTTTTCTTTAAAAGGAGTTAAACGTAAAACGATGCCGATTATTTCCATTATTGATAGCCGTATTCTTTTAAAAGGCGCGGATTGTTGATCCAGTCCTTTTTCGTCACCACAAAGAGTTGGAGAAACACGCGTTTATTGTAGCGGGCTTCTAAAGTCGCTCGCGCTTCGGTGCCGATGATTTTAATTTTGCTGCCGTCTTTGCCAATGACGATGGCCTTTTGCGAAGGTTTATCGACGATGATCAAGGCCTCGATGACCACCGCTTTGCTCTTTTGCTGAAACTTTTCGACGGCGATGGCGATTTGATGTGGGACTTCTTCGCGCAAGCGCAATAGGACCTGCTCACGGATTAGTTCTTTGATAAAGAAAGTCTCGTCTCGGTCGCTGATTTGGCCAGCAGGATAATAGCGTGGGCCTTCTTTAAGAAGATTCTTGATTGTTTTTAAAAGGAGATCGACATTAAACAGGCGAATGGCACTCGTTTCGATAACTTCGACGCTTGCGAAATGCGACAAATACTGTTTTCGGATTTCTTGAACTTGGTCGATGGTTGCCAAATCGATTTTATTGATGATTAGAATCAAAGGGCAGTCGACCTTAAGTTCTGAGACGAGAAACTCATCACCTTCGCCAAAAGGCTTCGACGCATCGTGTACGAGCACGACGGCCTCGACGCCGGACACCGATGAAAGAGCGCTTTGATTCATCAAGCGTCCTAATTCGTGATGAGGTTTGTGGATTCCTGGCGTGTCCACAAAGATGATTTGGGCTTCCTCGTCTTCATAGATGCCCTTAATGTTATCGCGAGTAGTTTGCGATTTATTCGTCACGATTGATACTTTACGATTGATCAACGCGTTTAAAAGAGTTGATTTTCCGACATTGGGGCGACCGACGATGGCGACGAATCCTGATTTCATTATAAGTCACTGCCATCGAAGGCAAATGGGAGAAGTTCAGCGATAGTTGTTTCTTTAACATCACCGTGAAGATTAGCCATGTAGATAGGCGCGTTCATCGGAAACAGTTCACTGATGACTTGACGGCAGGCACCGCATGGAGTGATTGGCGACTCAGTGTCGCCAACGACGGCCATCGCGACGAAATCGTCTTTGCTCCTATGATCCATGAAAGCGGAGTAAAGGGCATTTCGCTCAGCGCACATGCTTAGCGGATAAGAGGCGTTTTCGATATTGCTGCCAACGTAAACGGACCCATCTTTGCAAAGCAAAGCTGCGCCGACAGGAAAGTGTGAATACGGAGTGTAAGATAGCTGCCGTGCTTCAATTGCGATTGCGATGAGTTGTTGTTTATCCATTTTTATTCTCCTTATCAAGAATTTTATCCTGAAGAGCAAACATTTCTTTCTCTAGTTGTTCGCTCGTGTGATCGTATCCGAGTAGATGAAGCATACCATGTGTGAAAAGAAATTTCATCTCTCGATCTAGCGAATGGCCGTAAGCTTGAGCTTGCCGCTTAGCCGTTTCGTAAGAGATGAGGATTTCGCCTAGCATCCGCGGAACATCACCGCGGATGGTCACTTCTCTTTCGATGTGGTCAAGGAAGGCAAAGCTGATGACGTCGGTCGGTTTATCAAAGCCGCGATATGACCGGTTGATGTCCTGAATCTCCTGATCATCAACAATGTTGACTTCGACGATGTATTCGCTCGGAATGCTAAGATAAGCGAATATCTTCCTCGCCAAAGAAGCGTACGTCTCTTCATATGCGGACAATTCGTTAGGACCGGAGTTTGTGAATGTCAGTTCCATAAGTTATTTCGCAGTAAATATTTTAACATATTTATGACTAAATAC
>JBAZDT010000050.1:0-5891 GCA_041654325.1 Bacilli bacterium
GTGGATGATTCCCTCGATTTGTTTCGCTGGACAAGAAGGATTTTTGCAGAAGTGCATCGCGTCGATTTTAACTAAAACCGAGTTGCACACCGGGCAGTTTTCAATCATTTTGAAATCGCGCACTCGCTCATCGCGCTTTTCGATTAAGGGCCGCACGACTTCAGGGATGACATCGCCGGCTTTTCGCAAAGTGACGAAATCGCCGATTTTAAGCTTTTTCTCGTAGATGAAATCCTCATTATGAAGCGTTGCTCGCTGGACGAGTGAGCCAGCGACACGCACGGGCTCGAGCACCGCGTTAGGAGTGATTTTACCAGTTCTTCCGACGGTGAAGACGATATCGATTAAGCGGGTCGTCACTTCTTCCGGAGGGAATTTGTAAGCGATTGCCCAACGCGGGGTTTTCGCCGTATAACCAAGCTCTGCATAATAATCGAGATTGTCGACTTTGATGACGATGCCATCGATGTCGTAAGCAAGCGAATTGCGCTTGTCGTGATATTCGTCGACAAAAGCGATAACTTGCTCAATATCCTTGCAAAGACGCCGTTCTTTATTTGTTTTAAAGCCCAGTTTGTCGAGATAATCAAGGGCATCGCTATGCTTTTTAAAACCTAGTTCATGCGCATTGACAAAATAGTACCAATAGCCGTCTAACTTCCGGGATAGCGCAATTTTCGAATCGAGTTGGCGGATTGATCCGGCGGCGGCATTGCGGGCGTTAGCCAACAAAGGTTCGCCCTTAGCTTTTCGCTGCGCGTTAAGCTCTTCAAGGGATGCTTTCGGCATAAAGACTTCGCCGCGGACTTCGATTGACCGACTTTCATCGATTCTAACCGGAACCGATCTAATCGTCATGACGTTATGGGTGATATTTTCGCCGACCGCGCCATCGCCGCGGGTGAGTGCGTAGTTTAATTTGCCATCTTGATAGTCAAGCGAAATTGCTAGGCCATCAATTTTCATCTCGCACATGTAAGTGACATTTTCAATGTTAAGGGCCTGGCGCACCTTGCGGTCGAAATCGCGCAAGTCCTGCTCGTTAAAAGCGTTGGCAAGCGAGAGCATGCTGCGTTTATGGGTAATCTTCTCAAACTCCGATAAAACCTTGCCCCCGACTCGTTGAGTCGGTGAAAGAGGCGAAAGAAGTTCGGGATTTTTCGTTTCAAGCAGGATTAATTCATTAATTAGACGATCGTATTCGGCATCGCTGATTGTGGGATTATCCAAAACGTAGTATTCATAGTTATAGCGCTCTAATAACTTCGTGAGTTCCAGAACTCGCTCTTTGTCGTTCATGCTTTGGCCACTCCTCCCTTCTTGCTAAGCATATAATGCCTGGCGAGAATCGATTTTTTACCATGTTCATAAAAATTGATTTCGACGATCGTGTCATCGAGAATCTTCGTCACGACCCCTTCTCCAAACTTCTGGTGGATGGCGATGTCGCCAACAAACCATTTATCGACAAAATTTTCCTGTGGAGGCAGTTCGTCAGTTGGTTCGGGAATCGCTCCGTCAAGTTCATCATAAACCTCATCCGCGAAATCGTGGGAGCGATATTGATATTTTTGCTCGCGGATTTCGTAATCGCGTTCTTTGGGCAGTTCCAAGCCAGCTTCTTTAAAGAAGCGCGAAGGAATCTGTTGCGAGTCGAGGACAAATGAATAACTCTTATTGCACGAGACAAAAAGTTTTTTTCGGGCGCGCGTAAACGCCACATAGCAAAGGCGCCGCTCTTCTTCAAGTCCCGCGTGACCATCTTCGCTCATCGACCGTGCGCTTGGGAAAACGCCTTCGTTTAAACCGATGACGAAGATGTAATCGTATTCGAGACCTTTGGCGACGTGGATCGTCATCATCGCGACGAAATTGCCGTCGTCGATATCATCTTGCGAAGTCGCTAAGGTCGCATATTCCAAGTATTGTTCAAAAGGAGCGTCGGGGTTTTTCTTGGCAAAGTTAAAAATGTCATCGAATAACATTTTGACGTTGTCGAGGCGATCATCGCCGTCTTCTTCTCGGCCGAGATACTCGTAATAGTTTAACTCGATTACCATCTGGTTGAGAATGCTCGGGTAAGCCTCGAGTTTCTCATCAAGTTTTCGACGGGTGGCTTCGAGGACATTGACCATCGAAGTCAAGGATGTAATCGCACGATTTTTTAAATGGCTATCGACTTGATCGATAATTTTTATGTAGTTATAAAGTGACAAATTATGGGCTTGCGCTTCTTCTTTTAAAAGGGCTAAGGTCGTGTCGCCAATCGCGCGTCTTGGTACATTGATAATCCGTTCAAAACTAATGTCTTCGTAGGTGTTATATAAAAGTCGGAAATAGGCGATTATGTCTTTGACTTCCCGCCTTTGGAAGAATTTCATGCCTCCGAAAATTTGGAAGGGAATCTTATTCTTTTCCAGTTCTTTTTCAAAGGGCAGAGTGATATAACTAGAGCGATATAAAATAGCGACTTGGTTATAAGCGAAATCAATTTTCGTCTTTTTCAGATTGAGGATTTCTCTTACAACCCAGGCGGCTTCGCTGTCGCGTGAGAAAGAACGCTCGGTATTGACTTTTTCGCCGAGGTTGTTTTTGGTGTATAAATCCTTGGGAACGCGCATTTTGTTATGGGCGATCAAGCGGTTTGCCGTGTCGAGAATCGTCTGCGAGGAACGGTAATTGCGGTCGAGGATAATCGTCTCGGCTTGAGGATAGTCCTTGTTGAAGTTCAAGATAATATCTTGATTAGCGCCTCGCCAAGTGTATATCGTTTGGTCGGGGTCGCCGACGACATATAAAGATGTTTCGCTGTTCATCAAAAGCTTTACCAACAAGTATTGGACGTCGTTGGTGTCTTGAAACTCGTCGATCAAGATGTGGCGAAAGCGATGAATCCATTTCGAACGGATATTCGGATAGTTTTTCAATATCTCGATTGTCTTCAAGAGCAAATCGTCAAAATCCAAAGCCTTCTGCTGGCTCTTCCGCTGTTCGTAAAGATGAAAGAATTTGAGGCATTCTTTTTGCTCGGGATAAGAATCGTCAGCCAAAACGATATCCTCTGGGTATTTGCCATCGCACTTATTCTTGCCGATATAGTCAAGAGCAAGTTTGACAATCGTGTCTTTCTTCTGATAATTCAGTTCGACTGCGACATTCTTCACGAGTTTCTCTTGGTCTTCCTCATCAAAGATGGTGAAGTTCGATGGGAAACCAAGAATGCCGATTTCACTTCGCAAAAAGCGGGCGCCAAAACTATGAAAGGTTGAGAGGCGAAGATGAGAGGTGGCTTCGGGAACGAGTTGAATTGCTCTCTCCTTCATCACGTTGGCGGCTTTATTGGTAAAAGCGAAGGCTAGAATTTGCTCAGGATAAATGCCAAGCTGACCGATTAAATATGCAATCCGGTAGGTTAAAACCCGTGTCTTCCCGCTTCCCGCACCAGCGACGATGCGGACAAATTGCGAAGTAGTCGACACGGCTTCATATTGTCTCTCGTTGAGAAGTTTTTGAAAATCGGTCATGTTAAAAAGATTATTTACCTATGGTAATATCTTACCACAGCAACAAGGGTCTCTCAATTGAAAGTCAGCGATTAAACGATTATTTCTAAGATGCGTTGACTGCCGGCGACATTAATACATAAAACTCTATCTTTTATTAATAGTAAAGATGGGTAACCGATAATATAAACGTCTTCAATCCTTGATGCTCCAATCGTATTTTCAATTGCGGTTCCGAATGCTATTTCGTCTGATGCGATGATGTTATACATCTTGATTTGGCCAAGGACAGAGTAGTAAATCATCTCGTTTTTTATCTCGAGGCAGTGCCCGCAAAAAGGAGAGAAAAGATAAATATAATATGTGTTTTCTTCCTGCTCGAAGATGTCTGACCATCTGATTTCAAACTCTTTGATTGTCTGATAATCATTAATGAAATTATCGTCATTGTAACTCTCAACTTTATTAGTCACGACATCGCCGCTTATTAGTGCAATGAGAATAAAGATGAAAACGGTTTTAACAAGTGACCTCATACCTTATCTATAAGCATCCGATAATCGCCCCATACCTGGCGTTTAGCGATATGTTAAAATAGACGTATGAGTTTTCTTAATAAGCGTGAATCGCTGACGCAAAATATTACATATATGGCCATCATGGCAGCTGTTAACGCCATCTTCTCTTTAATCGCCACCCTCGTCCCCATTCTATCCGTTTTTTTGATGATCGTTTTGCCTTTGAGCAGCGCAATCGTCTTTCTCTTTTGTAAACACCGCTATTACATTATTTATGCCATCGCGACAATCGGCCTCTGCTTGATCATCACGATGTTTGATATGTCGTTCACCATTTTTTATATTGTCCCATCAGTTATCACCGGCTATGTTTTTGGCCTTTTTATCAAACTTAAAATCCATGCTGTCTGGATGATTTTATTAACGAGCATCATTCAAGCTCTTTTCACCTTTTTGACAATCCCTTTAATCAATGTTTTGTTTCAAGTTGATTTTCTTAACTCGCTGAAGGTTCTCCTCCATGTCGCGACGTCTATTCATATCGATATTATCATCCCGACCTTCATCTTCTTTTTAGGATTGGCTCAGATGGTCTTTTCTTATATCGTCGTCTCATCCGAAATCGAAAAATTCGGATACCAGATTAACGATGAAAAAATCAATCGCTGGCATCTTGCCATCGCGACTCTTGTGGCCTTGATATTAATTGTCCCATTGGTATTTATAATACCAAGTGGTACTTATTTAATGCTCGCAATCGCGACTTATTTCATGGTTTTCATCATCTTTAGGCACATTGCTGAAAGAAGGAATAAGATTCTTATTGCACTAGGTGGTTGTTTGGTGGCTTTCCTCTTTCTCTTCGCTTTGCTTTTTCCTCTTGTGCCGACGCCTTACGGCCTTCTATTGTTCGGTCTTCTGCCTCTTATGGTCGCGATTGTTTCTTTAATTAATAATGTATTGTTAATACATGTCCAGAAAGATAAAATTAGAAGCAAAGGAGAACGGTAATGCTAAAATTTCTGCAAGTTTTCGGCCTCGGCATTCTCTACGTTGTCCTCTCGCCGTTTTTCCTATTAATCCTTGCCTTGTTCGCCGTCTATGCGACGGTGATGATGGTTTTTCTTTTTTTTAAAATGGTTATTTTATTCTTTGCCGGAAAAAATCTCTTCAGCGATTTGCCCGAAGATATCGAAGCCCGCAACATCCTTGAAGAACAGCGGAAGTTGAAGCAAGCTCAAGCCGCCCCTTTTCAACCTTTCCCATTTCCGCCATATGGTTTTCCTAACGCGCAGACGGTTTTTCCCAACCAGCCTGTTATCGATCAACCGGTAATTAAGGAAATTGAAGCCACCCCTCTTCCCGAAGAGAAAGATGAGGGACATGAATAATGCTTTTCTTAATCAAACTCACCGAAAACGATAAGCGCATCATCATCGCGGTGCTAATTCTTTTCATCCTCGTCTTCGTCTTGATCGGTTTGCTCGGCCAATTAGTGAAGCGCATCATGCTTTCACAAGCTCATCGCGCCGACACATTTATGTACGATTTGGTCGTTACTAAAACAGTCAAAAATCCCCGCCATTTCCGGCGCGTCGGCTATCAGAAGAACAACCGCTTGCTTTTTAAGCAAAGTTGGTTGCCATTCTTGATTTTGCTCGTCTCAATCACCTTTCTTCTAACATATATGGGAATCAGTGGCAATTGGGATTTGAACGTCTTTGATTACGGCGCCGATAGCGTGGGAGGAGAAGGCTTCACGACTCTCTTCTTCATCTTCGATTTCCCCGCCGCTCCGCGCAGTGATTTCTTCGGTGTGAATATCATCTCCGGCTGGCCGCCGGTCATCTCTTCACCACACCTTTCCCTT
>JBAZDT010000051.1:0-5806 GCA_041654325.1 Bacilli bacterium
ATAAGGGCTATTATACAAAAAAATGTCCACCTGCGAGCTAATCTATGTTAAAATTACATCGAGAAAAATATGATTAGAATATATACATCGCCGAGTTGCTCGAGCTGCCGCAAAGTAAAACAATGGTTTGAAGATCAACGGATTCCCTTTGAAGAACGGAATATTTTTAGCGCGACTCTCGACCCTAACGAATTAAAGGAAATATTGTTTAAGTCGGAGAATGGCACCGCGGACATAATTTCCGAGCGCAGCAAAATCGTCAAGCAGAAGAAAGTCAATCTTGATAATCTCACGATCTCCGAAATGATTAGTTTCATTCGCGATAACCCATCGGTTTTAAAACGTCCAATTGTCGTTAACGATCGCCGCATCCAAGTTGGCTATAACGAAGAAGAAATTCGCTCCTTCATCCCGCAAGCCCGCCGCGTTTTTGAAAGCAATTGCAATCCTGAAAATTGTCCCGATTTTAATAGTTGCCCTCATGCTCGCGACTGCATCATCGATAAAAAATGATTTTTTTAATTGAAAATCCTTTCAATCGCTTTCTGCAAGATAACGCCATCTGGATCGCGTTGTCTTTTGCTTTTTTAATTCTTTTGACCATCGGGATCATCTTTATCTCGGGTAAAAAACAGACCAAGGCTCAAAAAGTGGATGGTCAAGCTTTCACGATGGCGCTTGGCGGAAAAGAAAATATCATCTCTTGTTCAGCCAAAGGTTCGCGTTTGACGATCGCCTTAAAAGACATATCTCTTCTCGATGAAGGGAAGCTAAAGTCAAACGGCGTTTTATCACTGATCAAAATGACTCAAAAGCTCATCCTTGTCGTCGCGGGAAAAGCTGAAGGCTATCTTTCTTATTTACGCTGAAAACAGTGTTTGGCAATATCTTCGGTAGGAAAGCCCATGACATTGTCATAACTTCCTTCAATATGGTCGACGAGGGGAAATCCGTCTTGTATGCCATAAGCACCGGCTTTGTCTAGTGGCGAGCCGGTTTTAATATAATCGTCAATTAATTTATCATCAAGATTCGCGAAGTAGACGATGGTTTTAACGGTGCGATTAATCTCGCGTTTTACGTCGATAAAAGTGTATCCGCTTAAGACAATGTGCTTTTTCCCAGAGAGAAGTTTGAGCATCAAACGAGCATCCTCTTCGTCTTTTGGCTTGCCGAGAATTTGTCGGTCGATGATGACGACGGTATCACAGGCTAAGACTTGCGCATCAGGATGCGACTGATAGATCTTGTATGCCTTTAGGCGCGAAACATCCAATGGGTGTTCGTGAGGTTGACAACGGCTTTCATCTTCATCGATATCTGGCGAAATAGCCACGAAATCATCGCAAATCTTCCGTAAGAGTTCTTTTCTCCGCGGAGAATTGGAAGCGAGGATAAACACGATTAACCCCGGTTCATGATGACGGGGATGATCATCGGATTGCGCTCGGTCTGTGCGAAAAGATATTTCCCAAGAGAATTTTTGATCGTGTTTTTGATTTCGCCGAAAGTGACGCGCCCATTCATCAGTCGGCTTAAATCAACGCTGATAATCTTTTCGCCTTCCGCGATTAGCCGCGAATGGTTGGCGAGAACGAAACCGCGCGTGTAGATGACAGGCGGAACGACAAGGGTGTTTGTCTTAGAATCGATTGTGATCAAGACGGCGACCATGCCATCGTCTTTCAAAATTTCGCGATCGCGGATGACGGCGGTGCTAAGACCGTTGATGTCGCGGCCATCAATGTAGATGGCATCAGAAGGCACCCGTGTACCTTCGACAATGCGGTTGTGGCGCAAGATAATCGTGTCGCCATTAGCCATCACGAAAGTGTTTTTGCGGTCCATGCCGAGTTCGACGGCGATGTCGGCGTGAAGTTTGAGCATGCGGTATTCGCCGTGGATGGGCATGAAGTAGCGGGGGTTAAAAAGTTTGAGCATCAAGCGAAGTTCCTGCTTGGCAGGATGGCCCGATGAGTGAATGTTAAAAAGAATTGAATTGGTCAGCACATTCGCGCCGCGGCGGACAAGGAGATTGACGATTTTGTCGATTAAGACGCCGTTGCCGGGAATGACCGACGACGAGAAGACGACGGTGTCGCCTGGATAGATGCGCAGCGACTTATGCTCGCCGTTAGCAATGCGGGCCAATGCGGCCATCGGCTCGCCTTGTGATCCGGTGCACAAAATGCACAATTCATTCGGACGGTAATTTTGGACGTTATCTAAATCGATGATGTTTTCATCGCTGAGTTTGATATATCCCATGGCTCGCGATGTCGAGACGGCGTTTTCCATGCTGCGGCCGATAATGGCTATTTTGCGATTGTGGCGCAAAGCAGCTTCGACAAGTTGCTGGATGCGCGATATATTGCTCGAGAATGTCGAGACGATCAAGCGGCCATCGGCCTTGCCGAAAATCTCATTGATGCCGGCGATAATCGCCGTTTCACTTTGCGTATAGCCTTCGATTTCGGCATTGGTGGAATCGCTTAGTAATAAGTCGACTCCTTCAGAGCCAATCCGGGCAATTTTATCTAATTCGATGTCCGGTCCGACGGGCGTCAAATCAATTTTGAAGTCGCCGGTATGGACGATTCGCCCATCAGGGGTGTCGACACAGAGGCCATAAGCATCGGGAATTGAGTGGGTGACATGGAAAAAAGACACGCGGAAGACATCGACGTTTATCACCGAGTCGCGATCGTATTCGACGATTTTGACTGGTTCTTTAACGCGCATGTCTTCTAATTTGTGCTTGATGAGCGCAGCCGCGAGTTTCGGTGCGTAGATGACCGGAATGTGGACCGTCTGGATGAGAAAAGGAATGCCGCCGATATGATCTTCGTGGCCGTGGGTGATGAAAAGGGCGCGTATTTTATTGCGATTGTTTTTTAGATGGGTGTAATCAGGGATGACATAGTCAACTCCGGGCATTTCCGATCCGGGAAACATGACGCCGGCATCGATGATGATGAGCGACTTTTCGCTTTCAAGGCAGTAGGTGTTCTTGCCGACTTCGCCAAGTCCGCCTAAAGCATAAACCGAGATGCCACTCGAAATGGGTGAATTCATAGTAAATCTCCTCGTTATTGAATATTAAAGATATTTTTGGTTAATTATGAACGATGTTTTCAAATTAGCACGCTTATTATAATAAAAGATAAAAATATTATCAACTTATTTCAAGTGCGTTCTCAATTACTTGATAAGGATTGTCCAGATTAATCCGATCGTAATATAAAATGCCGTCGAGGTGGTCAATTTCGTGCTGCAGGACTATTGCATCGTATTCGCGGGCGGTAATCGTGATATTTTCATCATTCAAAGCGTTATAGGCTTTGACGATAACCTTTAAATCGCGAGGGACATAACCTTCATGTTTTTCATCGACGGAAAGACATCCCTCACCGACTTTGAGATAACATTTTCGAATGCTGTTTTCGACGATTTTGGGATTGACCAGAGCATATTCGACCAATTCGCCATCGGCTTTCTGATAGCGGATAACGAGCATCCGCTTATTGACTCCGACTTGTGGGGCCGCCAAGCCAACTCCTTCGCGAATTGAAGGATGCTTTTCGCGGTATTTAGCGTCCTGCGATTTCTTAAGATAATTGAGCATGCGCAAAAGTAGATCGTGATCTTTCTTGGTCAGAGGCATGTCGACCGGTTTTGATTTGCTTCGCAAGGAGGCAGAGGTGTCTTTGATAATCTTAATCATCTTTTATTACCTAAAAGATTGTATCACGATGAGTAGTGATTTGCTATTATGATACTTATGAATGAAGAATTGATAATTAGAATTACGGCTTTAAAAAAAGCGCTTGCCGAAGATTCCCGCGTTTTGCGTCTTAACGACTGCGAAAAAGCGATGGAAAATGATGAGCAAGTCATGCTTCTTGCCTATCAAAAGGATTTGTGCGAGAGCAAATATAACGACGCCATTCGCCATCATGGCGAAAATTCGCCAGAAGCTAAGGAAGCGCGAAAAAGCCTGTTTATCGCCAAGAAAAAATTAGATGAGCACCCACTCGTCGTTAAATATCTTAGCGCTTACCAGCAAGTTCGCATTTTATACGAAGAGATCAACGAGAAGCTTTTCGCGTCTTTCGAAGAGCAAGAATCTGGCTGTGGGGGCAAAAAATGATTCGCATCATTGGCGGTAAGCATCGTTCGCGAATTATTAAAACGCCTGAGAGCGATGATATTTTGCCGACCAAAAACGTCGTCCGTGAGGCTCTTTTTTCGATTCTAGGACGTGATATATCGATGGCGGTGGTTCTCGATCTATTCGCCGGGAGCGGGGCTTTAGGTTTCGAATGTTTGTCGCGGGGTGCGCAGAAAGTGTATTTTTCTGATCGCAGCCCCCAAGCGATCAAAACTATCAAAGAAAACGCCAAGATACTTTGCGAAGAAGGTAATGTCGAAATTCGCCAGTGCGATTATAGCGAAATGTTAAACTATCTTGAAGAAAATCGCATTGAAGTCAATCTCGTCCTTCTCGACCCACCTTATGAATCAGGGGTTTACGACGAGTTAATCAATCGCTTACTGTCATCTTCAATTCTTAAGCCCAGGGCTCAGCTGGCGGTCGAGAGCCGACATGAAATTGACCTTCCAATTATGAGTGATTATGAATGCCGTCGCTATCGCTACGGTCAGACGCATTTGCTGATTATTCGCAAATAAAAACCACCTAAGGGTGGTTTTTTTGATATTTAGATAGAAGCTTACTTTTCGGCGAAGTCGCCATCGTGATCCCAGCAGTCGCGGAGCAATTCGGCTTTTTGCACATCGGTATCACCCGTAACGCCGAACATCACTTCGCTGATGCCGTATGGTCCGTCGAGGGAGAAATCGACTAGGATGATCGAAGGTGTTAAAAAGGCGTTTTCGTCATCTGGAGTGTTCGTCAAAGTCTCGATATCACTCTCGCTGATCTTGTCGTTTAATTTGTAGTAGGAATCGGTGGCCACGCCAGCAGCCGCTTCAAAGAAGTAGTAATTTCGGTCTAGGAATTGAGCGAAAGCCGAAGCGCTTGAAGTCGTTTCTGTCGTTTCCTCGTCAACAAAAATGGTAACAAGTTTGAAAGGCAAATCATCGCTTGCGGGAGCTAATGTGCCGCTCCAACCCTTTTCTAACGCTTCAAAGCCCTTTTTGGCTTCAGCGCAGGAAGTGCATTCTTCGGAGACAAAGACGACAAAGAATTTCTCGCCGACATCCGATTCGAGATTATCTAAATTAGCGATAAGTTGATCAGCTTCGCTGTTCTCCCCACCTTCGAGAGAACGCTGATATTTTTGATAATATTTTTCGCTTGATTGGATTTCTGCGGCAATGCCTTCCACCCATTTGACAATCGAGGGAATGGAGAAGATTACTGCGAAAATGGCTCCGACTATAAGCAGTGGTTGCACCCAGGCAGTATCTTTAATCCAACGGCCGATTCTAACAAAGAATGCGCCAATGGCTTTTAATAATTTCATCTACGACTCCTCCTATATCCGAACATATAGCACGATAATCATACCACTATATAAATATAGATTCAACAGACTTTTTTGAAAAGAAATAATGACAAAATTATGTTAAAAAAATGTTTATCTTTAGTTGCATTTGCTACAATAAGCAAAGGAATATTGACCATTATGGCAAAGAAACACACCTTTACAAGCCGTTTCAATTTGTTTCTGCTCGATCATATTTGGCTTAAGTATCTCGTTGAGTACTCTATCGCCCTTTTCATGTGCGCCTTATCGGCGGCCGTCTTTGCTTTTGGCCTCGTGAGTTTTCTCGCCCCCAC
>JBAZDT010000052.1:0-5803 GCA_041654325.1 Bacilli bacterium
TCAATAATATAGGTCGTACAAATCATAATTGAGACGATGATACCCAATTAATTTATCATAACCTTTTAAAGCGATAAAGACAATTTCACTCTTCTTTTTCGACTTTCATAAAATGGCTGAATATTTCGATATATTCATGGGATTTGCTGATGCGTTTATGATAAACAAAATATTTGAAAGGTATTTCGATTTTTTCGAAGGGAAACAAACATCACTCGGGCAGCGTCTCTAATCCAGCCTGCTTTTTCGCGATGAAAGAAAACGACGCCCCTAGCATATTATCAACGAAAAGAAGTTCATTCTTGCTAGACTTGAAAACCAAACATTGGCATTGAAGAATATAAGACTTTATCTTGCCGAATTGTTTGCTCGGACTTTTTCCGTCACCAATTCCGCAATCCGGGCGATTTCCGTTGGGTTTTTCAGGTCATTCACCTCAAGGAAGAGCAGTTTTTCCAAAGGGAAGTTAAACATCTGATAAACCGACTTTGCCGCTTGATAATAGTGGTCGTATTGGAAATTGAGATACTTGGCCTCATTTAGTTCAAAAAGGCGTCCGCGCTCTGCGACATTCGCGAAAAGTTTTTCTTTATCGCGGACGAGAATAATCTCGAGGTCGGTAGGTGGCAGTTGAGCAATGTGCTCGCGGGCGATCGACAGCGAGAGTTCGTATTGCTCGGGCTTCATGTAACCTTCTATATGAAGGAGTTGCGTATAAATCACATTGCTGAAGAAGGTTGAATCAAAGATGACGTTTTTGTGCTCTTTGGTTTTCCACATAAGCAAAAACATCGCGGCATAAAAGGCGTTTTGGCCCATGTAGGAAAATGTATCTTTATTCTCATAAAAATAATTGAGGTATTCATTATGTTCGACTGGCTCTTTGACAGATTCATAGCCAAGGTAATTAGCAAGCTCAGCGGTCAATAAGGACTTTCCGGCCCCAATCGGGCCGTTGATACCAATGCGCATATTAACACTCCTTTAGCAACACATCTTTATTATGCCGATTATTATTGCCAAAAATAAAGCCTATCTTATGAAAACTTTTATAATCGATGCTTCTTTCAATGGAAAGATGGCTTTGCTAAAATGAAAAGGGTAGAAAAACATGGAAAAAATCTTTGTCATCGGCATCAGCGGCGGAACCGCTTCGGGAAAATCGACCCTCGCCGACAATTTAGTGCGGAAATCCAAATCCCAAGCCGTGACCGTGATGCGCCTCGACAATTATTATATCGACCACCCGGAATTATCTTTTGAGCAACGAAAAAATGCGAATTATGATTGCCCGGAATCCTTCGATGTTGATTTGATTGTCGCCCACCTAAAAGCTTTGCGCGCCGGTCAGCCAATTGAACAGCCGAGTTACGATTTCGCCATCCACCGCCGCACATCGACGACTGAACATGTCGAACCATGCCCAATTGTGGTCGTCGAAGGAATTATGTCGCTGGCAATCCCGGCCATTCGTGAACTAATCGATTTTAAAATTTTCGTCGATACGCCGGCTGACGTGCGATTGCTCAGAAGAATTCGCCGCGACATCATCGAGCGAGGTCGCTCGCTCGATAACATCTCTCATCAATATTTGGCCACGGTGCGCCCGATGCACGATCTTTATGTCGAACCCTCGAAAGTTTACGCCGATATTATCGTCCCAGAAGGTGGCTACAATCTAGTTGCCTTGGATTTGCTGGTTAGTCGCGTTCAGCAATTGATTGAAGAAAGTCAGCATAATATCCGCTAAAAAAATCATCATCAACTGACCATTCCGCCATCATCAGGAGGTTTCAATATGAGAATCGGTATCATCGGCCCAATCGGGGCCGGAAAGTCGCTCCTCGCGAGCAAATTAGCCGCTCATTTTAAGGCAAAGCTAATCGAAGAACCGGTGGCGAAATCGCCGTTTCTGCCAGTCTTTTATAACCACAAGGAAACGATGTCGTTTATCGCCCAAAACACTTTCTACAGCGAACTTTTTATCCTCCTTTACAAAGAGCGCAACAACGACTCTTTAATTAGCGACTCGACGATGTTTTCCAATTTGGTTTTTGCCGAACAACTCCATAGCGAAGGATTTATCGATGACCATCAGTTGGAACTGGTCTATCGAATAGCTGAGGAAGGCTTGAAAATCTTGCCACCGCTCGATGTTCACATAGTGATTATGCGCCGCAGCGAACAGTTGGTGAGCAACGTCGCCAAGCGTGGCCGGGCAGTCGAAAAAGGGCAAGAGGACTACCTCGCCAAGCACAATGCGAATTATTATCCGACCCTTAAATCAATCTTTGACCGCTACCACATCTCGGATCATCATATTTTATGGCTTCCGGTTGAAAATATGGAAGACCCCGCCGAGTTCAGCAAGATTATACGCGCGATTGAAGCCAAGGCCTAACCAGCGAATAAGTCAATCGATAAAGGAGAAGATTTGATGAATAATTATAAAATAATTAAAGTTGAGGATCATGCGGGTCGCAAACATTTTAACCTCTTTAATCAATATAGCGATCCAACCTATGGAATCACCGCCCAAGTCAATATCACTAATTTTTACCGTTATGTAAAAAGTCACCAGCTTCCCGTTTACCTATCGCTCATTTTTTTGGTGACAAAAGCTCTTAATCAAATCACGGAGTTCCGCTACCGCTTTGATGGAGAGAACATCCGGCTTTATGAAAGAATCGATCCGGCTTTCACGATTATGACTGACATTGGGCTATATGATAACTGTGATATCGTTGATATCCGCGGCGATTTCCCAACCTTTCTCGCCGATGCTAAAGATGCGATTGCCATTATCAAAACGGGCAGTGATTTAGCAAAGCCACAAGCGGATGAACGCCTCGATCAGTTTTATTATACCAGCACCCCGTGGATTGAATTTCTAGCTATCACCCATCCGATGAACAACGGCTTATTTGCTTATATTCCACGGGTTACTTGGGATAAATTTCACATCGAAAGCGATTGTATTACCATGCATCTTAATATTATTGTCCACCATGCTTTGGTTGATGGAAAACCCCTTGCAGATGGCTTCCTTAAAATCCAAGAATATCTGTCCAACCCTGAGCAGGTATTCAAACAATAAACCATGATAAAATTTGCGTAGAAAGGCCGTTCCCAAGCCATTTTTATCTTCTTATTTGCGATTAGCCATTGATGCGGAAAGCTGGGAGAACGCCATAGTCTGTGAAATAGACGTTGTATGTGTAGATGCTACCATTGTTGCGGTTGCAGCCACAACTGCTGTCGCTTATAATTCTCTTATGAATATAAAGGAGATTTTGTAGATGAAATACCAATGCACGGCCTGCGGCTACATTTATGATGAAGTATTAGGCGATCCAGATAGCGGCATCGCGCCCGGTACAAAATGGGAAGATGTTCCCGAAGATTGGGTTTGCCCAGTTTGCGGAGTCGACAAGTCGTTTTTTATCCCTCTTGAGTAATGCTTATTCAAAAACGTTAAATCGAATTGATGCCATTTTCTTGTACTTTACGTTCTTTGTAGTTATTGATTCATGAGTCTATATTGGATAGGTGAATAGCCACCTAGCGTTAGTTTGATTCTTTGATGATGCCAATTTGCTTGAAATTCGCTACGAAGTAAAAAAGCGATTATAACACGATAAATACAACCTCGCGAATCACCCATGATTACGACCATCCGCGCATACTGGATATTCCTTTTCTTCACATTTCTTCAGCAAAACTCACTAGTTCTAGAAAGGATTTATCGCTCATCATTTATTCGACTTATCCTGTCTTCAAGCAACTATCCGACATCGAAAGCGATGACGTTCACAAAAAAAGATGCAAAGGCATGGCGCGCTAGCTCTTGAATCTCAATATCTGCCAAATGCTATGAATAATGCTCTTGGGTAAACAAAAACCGGTTTTTTGAAAGCCGGTTCATTGTATCAAGAGACGATAATTTACGAATTCGTCATCAACTGAATTACTTTTTCTGGGTCATGACGCCATCGACGATGACGTAGACTTTATCGCAAAATTCAGTGAGGCGTTCATCGTGAGTCACCATGATGGTCGCCTTTTTTTGTTCTTTGGTTTGCTTGGCTAGCAGTTTGATGACCTCAAAAGCGCGATTCGTATCGAGGCTCGCCGTCGGTTCGTCGGCGAGGATGACGACGGGATCGTGATAGAGCGCTTTGGCGATGGCGACTCTCTGCCGTTCACCACCCGATAGTTCGCTCGGGTACTTATTGCGAAGTTTTTTGATGTCGAGACGCTGATAAAGTTCTTCGATTCTTTCCATGTTGCGACCGCGATGGCTGATGCGGTCGTGAAGAAACATCTGATCGGAAATCGATAAAAAGGGAATGAGGTTGGATGCTTGAAGAATAAAGCCAATCTTTTCAAAGCGCACTTGCGAGCGCTCCTTGATGTTGAGCTGGCTAAATGGCTCGCCGTTGATCAAGACGCGTCCTGTCGTCGGCGTTTGCAATCCACCGATAATCGTCAAAAAGGTCGATTTTCCTGAGCCCGATGGACCGATGATGGCCACCAATTCTCCTTCATAAGCTTTAAAATTAGTCTCCTTTAAAGCGTGGACGACATCATCGCCTTGAAGAAAGTCTTTGGTTATGTTTTGCATTTCAATTAATGTCTTCATTGTTTGTCACCTCTAGCTTATGGCCCTTAGGGGGTCAATCTTCAAGACGGCGCGCACCGAGAAGAGTCCACCGACGATCGCAAAAGCGATAAAAGCGGCCGTAATCACGACGTAAAACAGGATGTTGATGGCAAATGGCACGATACCGGCGAGGAATAGACCGGAGATAAGCGTCAGAGCGAGGCCGATGAAAATGCCGATAGCGGTAAGAATAAAAGTTTGGCTAACGACTGAACCGGCAATGTATTTATTGGCAATACCTTGGGCTTTCATCACACCGAACATCGGTGTCTTTTGAATCGTCAGAACATAGATGAAGATGCCGAGGACAAAAGCGACGATGACGATTAAAAAGCCGATCATCACGCTGAAGGTTAAAACTTGGGCTGTATATCCCGGCAAGCTGTTAATGAAATCGTTTATCGGATAGGAAAGATAAACATCGGGTAAATTAGTGATATCGCCTTTGACGACCACCGCGTTATATAGCGATATCCGCTCAGGAATCCCATCGCGGCCCAAATAGCGGTAATCTTGCCACGTCTTCAGATTCATGTAGATAATCGGCGCCGTCTGATAGGTGGATTTTTCAGTAAAAGCCACGATTGTCCATTCAAGGTCAGTGCTTGAGACGAGAACGACATCGCCGACTTCATAACCCTGCTCCTGAATCGAGACATCGGCGATAATCTGATTATTGGCCAGGTTGATATTGCCGTTTTCGTGATAAGAAACGGAAGTATCAGATAACACTTCAGTCACTCCCGGATAGAGGAAAGTAGAGGAATCAATTCCGAATACATAAGCATCGGCGCGGGTGTCTTCGATGCCATCGGCAGGCGTTTTGTCTTTGATCACACCCATAAAAATGCCGAGTTTGGCCTTTTGACCATCGACAGTCAAAAGATCGTAATCGTCGTTGGCGTCTTCGGTGTCATCGCCCATGGTTGACATAAGAATATTGTCGTTGGATTCCTCGGTCAGAACGATGTTGTCGGCGCCCCACTTCGTCACCCCATTGGTATACGATGAGGCTAATCCGTAGGCAAGCGATGTTAGAAAATAGACGAGATAGCTGACGAGCGCCACAACGGCCATTATCAGGGCGAATTTCCCTTTGGCGTGTTTTATTTCTTTCCAAGCTAAAAACATGTTATTTAC
>JBAZDT010000053.1:0-5776 GCA_041654325.1 Bacilli bacterium
TTATTACCATAACCTTGAGTATAACTATCTCAAGCTGAACGGCAGCGCTGAGATCAATGCTCAAGAAGGCAATAGCACCGAAACCGTCAGCCGTTCACACAGAAGTGATTATATCGGTGGGGCATTCACGTCAAATCACGACGTTTTACGGGCCATTAACCATATCAACGTCGCAAGCGGCGGAAGCAGCCTTGCCAACAACCCGACTATCGGCGGAGCCAATCTTGCTACGCAGATTAAAAAAGCTCAAACGCACGCCGCCATCACTTTAATGCAACCTGGCTTAAGTTGGATTTACTACGGCGATGAACTCGGCATGTCGGGCAACACATCGCAAGACAATGCCACCAATGCTAATAATATGGACCGGTGGTATCGCCAGCCTTTTAAGTGGGGAAGTAGCGATTCCAGAACGACCGGCTATCGTTTTAATATGTATTCTGTTGAACACGACAACTATAACAAAAACACTCTTAAGAGTGCGTCCGAGCAAGATACAGACACTAATAGCATGCTTGCTCTATATCGCGAACTCGCAGCCGTGAAAAACCTTCCTGACTTCCCAATTAATGGCGATTATACCGGATGGGATTTTGGCACAAATGCCGATGTTCATCACTTCCAAATTTCTGGTGGCGGTGTTACCTATAAGATATATGTAAACTGTGGCTCAACAACCGTTAATATTAGTCCCGGAACCGTTGTTCTTGATTGGAATGCGACTTCCACGCAACTGCAAGCATACGGAATCGTGATTTCGAAAGTGTAATAGCAGCCTTGTTTGTTAAATAGGCTCGGTAAAAAATCGAGCCTATTTTATTTTATCAAATAAAAGCCGATATCTTTTCGCGGCTTAAGAACAAGAATAAAAAGAGAACGCCAACGAAGGCGTCCAATTTTTATGATTAATTATTGATTAGGCTCTTTTCTTTTTGAGGATGTAGAGACCCGCGATACTTGTTAAGCCAATAAGGGCGGTGCAAATAATTAAATAAATTGATGATTTGCTGTCAAATAAGACAACACCTGCGGAAGGTATGTTTTCATCATACATATACTTCATCATATTAACCTTTTGAGTAAGCGTAATGTCTAATTTAGCGCGATTTCCTTCAACATAATCTGCTTCAGAACTGTAATCATATTCCAAAACAATTGAATCTTGTGTCAAATCCCTCCCCCCGGTCAAATTGAAATTTTCATCGAGAGTGGGGAAGGCGGGGTAGCCGTTATGGGTATTTGGAGAGCAACTCAAATAGCCATATAGTATTCCTGCAAGAGTCCCATTCGAAATATATCTTGATTCAGCCGATGAACCATCTGGCCGAAAAATACCTTGTTCATCACCATAAGATCTCCAAACTTTATGAAGCATGCCATCGTTAAATGTTTCAATTAGATTTATGCGATTCCACACAATGCTGTGATCACTAGGATTAACTCGAGCTAAATCGAATTTTTTGCCGCTTATTGTGGAATAAGGTAAATCAAAGAACAATACATTACTTGTATCGTATTCGCTAAAGCCCCCTTCGCCAATATTATAGTAGGTATCAGTAGAAGAACTTTCGACACCAATATAGGTGATATCTGCAACGGTATTATTGGTTAAGGAAGATTCTTTATCCGAATCAACAATCCTAATAAAAACTTCGTTGCCGATTGTATCTCCTTCCCCTGAATCATAATCATCCCACCAAGATAAACCCACAAAAGGAATTCTAATATCATTATTTGTGAAGTTTGTAGCATCCACTCCAACCGCGTCTTTTGGCGAGTTCGCAAACAGACTGACGCTAGTCGCGACACCCAAAACAACAACACCTAAAAATAGACTTATTCTTTTTAATCGTTTTTTCATGAGTTATCCTCCCTAGAAAATTAAAAAGTAAATATAATCTAAAACTAATATTGATTTTACTAACATACTTTACACTTGTCAACCGAATGAAAAGGCCGCATCGTGGGCTCTTTACATATTAAAAATATGAGTATTAAGATTATCGAGCAACGATTTGCGAAGAGAAAGAAGACCAGCGTTCATTCGTTTTATAAGTATTGAGAACACTTTCGAAAACTTTATATCTTAATGCGGCGTTTGTGTTTTCAAAAGAGTTGGCGAAGCGAAGCGGCGGAGTCAAGTTATCGAGATAGACATCGCGAAGGTTCGCGCAGTCGGCAAAGGCGCGAGAATTGATTGAAGTCACGCGATCGCCTAATGTGACTGACTGCATTGCCGTTCCTTCAAAGGCACTATTAGCGACGACTTCAAGCCGTTCGGGCATCGAGACGGTCTGCAAACCGCTGCAATCAGCGAAAGCATCTGTAGCGATGATGGTGACGTTATCGGGAATGACGATCGACGATAGTTGAACGGCGTTTTTAAAAGCCGCCATATTAATTTTAATGAGCATGCTCGGCATCGTCACGGATAATATCGCTCCGTTATTGGCAAATAAGTACTCGCCGATTTCAAGGACCGGCTTGCTATTAAAATAACTAGGGATGATGACATTGGTGGCGTTTGCGCCATAAGAAGTGACAATATAGCCAGTGCCGTCAAGGGTCGAGGAAAAAGTGAAGTCCGATGGATTACCTTCCGTCCACATCGCGTGCAAAGTCACATCCTCGAGGACGCGGTAGGGAAAACTGACAATATTTATATAGTCTTCTTCCAAAAACCATCCGGCGAGCATCAAGGCGCCATTATTGACGATTGGCATCGTCTCAACTCGCGCTGTAAAAACAGATTCTAAGGGTGTGTCGCAATGGGTGTTAAAATGGACCCAATGCGGATCATTGGGCACTTCGCTATAGGTAGACGAGGAATCACCGTTTGAAGAAGAAGTATCGCCTGATGAACTATCCGATCCACAGGCGACCAAAAAGAAAAGAAGTGGAAGACAGATTAGATTATGGAGTTTCAATTTGAACATTTTTTGATACCGTTATGCTTAGAATTATAACAAGTAAACGCATAATCACAAATAAGTTTTTTGTCATGTGTCTTAAATAATTATTTAATTTATGAATTTTCTTGTATAATGAGACCTATATCTTTTTATTAGGAATCGCACTATGAAAATTATCTCGCAAATTGCCGTAATTCTGACAACCGTTTTCGGAGTGATATCGCCGATAGAAAGCGGCGATTCCCAAGCAACCGCTCTCAGCACCGGCATCATCGTTCACTACCGCGGCGATTACGCGAATCCTTACATTCACTATTGGGATGCGGTGCCTAACACCGTGACCAGCACGACATGGCCCGGTGAGAAATTAGTCAAAGATGCCGAAAGCGATTGGCATACCAAGAGCTTTGCCGGACTCACCTCCATTAAGCTGATTTTTAACAATAACGGCAGCCCGCAGACCGGCGACATGCAACGAGCGACCGGCGAGTGGTGGTTTGAAGGCAAGGGAACCGGGGGCAAGTGGTACAGCCAAGATCCCGATACGATTGAAGAGCCAGAATTTGAAAACACCGGTCTCATCAACATTCACGTTAAAACCAATGGTTCAGTTCCTAAGATACGCTATTACGGAAGCGAGCCGACCGGCGTTGTCACCAACTCGCCGATCAATATGCTTTCCGAAACAAATGGTTGGTATCGCTATAATTTCAACAAAGTAAATAGCATCAAAGCCAAATTTACTATTAATGGTGTGGAGACCGCCGAATATGCTTTCACGAATGGTGAATGGTATCTAAAAGATGGGCTCTTAACCGATTTTCGCCCCAAAGAAGGGGCGAGTCCCGGAAACGACTTTCGCGAAGAGACGATCTACTTCGTGATGACGACCCGCTTCTATGACGGCGATCCAGCAAACAATGTTCACTGCTGGGATGATGGCCAAGCGCAAAACCCCGCCAGCGATCCGGCCTGGCGCGGTGATTTCAAAGGTTTGATCGAAAAGCTCGATTATATTAAAGCTCTAGGTTTCTCGGCGATTTGGATAACGCCGGTTGTCGAAAACGCCTCCGGATATGACTATCACGGCTATCACGCTATCGATATGTCGCAAGTCGATCCGCGCCTTGAAGTCCCGGGTGCGACCTATCAAGATCTAATTAATGCCGCTCACGCTAAAGGCATGAAGATTATTCAAGATGTTGTCTTTAATCACACGGGAAATTTCGGAGAAGAAAATCTCTTTCCCCTCTTTAAAAAGGATTACACCAAGCCCGATACTGTTAATAATCTCGTGATGACCGACCCATATAACCTTCTACCCGATGATTACCAATCGCTAAGCGGCGGGCGTCAATACGATTCGCGAATCAACGCGATGAAGGAAGATATGAACGACTTTCGCCACATCTATCACCATGAGAAGAGCATGGGCTATGAACAATATATCGAACAGACCGGACAGATCGCCGGCGACTGTGTCGACTTGAACACCGAAAATCCCTATGTCACCAATTACTTAGTCGATGCCTATAATCGCTACATCGATATGGGTGTCGACGGTTTTCGCATCGATACCGCCAAGCACATCTCGCGCCTCGTCTTCGATAAAGTTTTCAATCCTTCTTTTCAAGCTCGCGGCGGCGACAACTTCTTTATGTTTGCCGAAGTTTGCACGCGGGTTAGAGAAGTGTGGAATCACGGCCAAGCTGCCGATTCCGCGCCTTTCTACACATGGAAAGAGCAAAAAGATTATCCGTGGGCGACGATGGAGCAAAGAGCCGCATCCGCGGAAGCCAACTGGTATGATAATCTCTCGACTTGGGATCAGCCGACCAGCAATAACCACTACCTAAACGGCAATAGTTACCGCGCCGTCGATTACAGCAAGAAGAGCGACCTCAATGTCATTGATTTTCCGATGCATTGGAACTTTAAAAATGCCTGGGATGCCTTTAATATCGCCAAGTATAATGATCATGTCTACGCTGATGCGACATGGAATGTCACCTATGTCGATTCCCACGATTACGCCCCTGATGGCGCCCCAGAAAAAGAAAGATTCAACCAACCTCAAGACGTCTGGGCCGAAAATCTAGCTTTGATGTTCACTTTTCGCGGCATTCCCGCTATTTATTACGGAAGCGAAATCGAATTTCAAAAAGGAGCAGTTATCGATGTTGGCCCGAATCGGCCATTAAGCCAAACCGGGAGAGCCTACTTTGGCGATCACATTTCTGGGAGCGTAACGGCTACTGATTTTGGCAAATACGCAAACGCTAGTGGCGCTGTAGCTACCACCCTCAATCACCCATTAGCCAAACATATCCGTTCTCTAAATCTTATTCGCCATGCTGTCCCGGCTTTGCAAAAAGGCCAATATTCCACGGATAATATCAGCGGTGGAATGGCTTATAAGCGCCGCTTTACCGATAGCACGACCGATAGCTTTGCTCTCGTAGCCGTCTCGGGAGGTGCGACCTTTAATAGCATTCCTAACGGCACATATGTCGATGCCGTCACCGGCGATACTAAGACTGTCTCAAACGGCAGTTTATCCGTCTCGATGTCGGGTAAAGGCAACGTCCGCGTCTACGTCTTAAGCACGAGCCTCACACCGGCCCCGGGCAAAGTCGCCGACTTGGGAACTTACATCCGTTAAATCTAGAGTATAAGGTCTAAATAGCATTCGCAACTTTGTTTTCATTAGTATTGAAATACACTAATAAACAAGATAATATATTGAAGTTGTTTAGACCCTTCGGGGCTGTAGCTCATCTGGGAGAGCGCCTCCATGGCATGGAGGAGGTAGCGAGTTCGATCCTCGTCAGCTCCACCAATCGCATGAAATTACCCCTGTTTGT
>JBAZDT010000054.1:0-5682 GCA_041654325.1 Bacilli bacterium
ATTAAAAACAGCTTCTCCTGTTGACGATACTTCGCTTGTTTGAGCTTTGCCGCTTCGACAATGTGGCGATTATCTTTTGATTTCAGATGATAAATCATGCGAATTCTCCTTTTTTCAATTTTTTTATCAACATCTTATAATTAGGGCAATGAGTCAGCAATTCATCATAAAAAGCGCGACCGTGATTAAAATGACGGTCATGAGCGAGTTCGTGGACGACGATTGCATCGATAATTTCCGGGTGGAAATGAATTAGCTTAAGCTGAAAGGTCAGGCTGTGCGTCCTGCGCGAATTCGTGCCGAAGCGAGTCTTCATCTGGCGAATTTTGACTTCATAAGCTTTTTTAATACCCATCGATGTTTCAAAAACACGAACTCGCGACGTGAGATATTCGCTAGCGAAACGGCGCAACTTTCGGTCGAAATCGCTCTTGTTCTTATAGTATAAGGCCTCGCCGACCAGAAAATGGCCTTTGATATCCTCGCCCTCATAAAGCCCAACCAAACGCCCGAGCAAATACAATTGGCCATCGACGAAAGGATCGGCGACTTTAGCGTGCCGAGCCAGCAAACGATGGTAAAAACGGTTCAGATAATCAAAAATTAGTTCGTCTTTGGTCCGAAAGGGTGCGCTGACGTAAAAGACGCGGTCGCGAAAACGGAAGATGATATTTTTGATGCGCTTTGTCGTCACGATGACGCGGTATTGCTCGTTTTCGCGCGAATAGGATAGTTCGTAAATCATGATATAAGTATAACTTTATGCTCGCGGATAAAAAAGAACTAAAAGGAAAGCATAAAAGATGAATTGCTTGTTGTGAATATGGTGATGCGAAGATACAATAATTAAGGATGAAAAAAATACTTATCAGCGCCTGTTTGGCGGGCGATAAAGTGCGCTACGATGGCAAAGATAATCTTAGCCCGTTTTTAGCCCAGCTGATGGAACACTTCGAACTCATACCTTTTTGCCCAGAAGTCGAGGGTGGGCTTAAAACACCGCGCTTGCCAAGCGAAATCCATCGTGGACGCGTTATCAATAGCGAAGGAAAGATCGTGACTTCCTCATTTAACCTCGGAGCGCAAAAAGCTTTAAATATCTGCAAATACCTACATATCGATTTGGCCATTCTTAAGGAAGACTCCCCTTCTTGCGGAGTCAAGCGCATCCATAACGGTCGCTTTGACAAAGGCAAAATCGCCGGCCAAGGCATCACCGCCGCGCTTCTTCGGCAAAATAACATTGAAGTCATCAGCGAAGAAGATATTCCAAACCTCCTAGACAAATTCCAAAAAAAGGATGCTAGCGTCTAACTAACATCCTTTCTTTTTTATCGTCTAAGTATTATTTGTATTTGCTTTCTTTGAGGGCTTGCAAAGTCTTTTTATCAAGGGCTTTGACGACTTCAGTTAATAATTTAACTGCTTCGAGGTAGTCATCGTAGTTGATCAAGGAGACATGGCTGTGGAAATAGCGGCATGGAATCGATAGCGTCATCGTAATCACACCATCGTATTGTTTGTGAATTTCTCCGGAATCCGTGCCCCCGGCCGTCATCAGGTCAAACGTGTATTTGATTCCTTTTTCCTTGGCGACTTTTTCGACGAAATCGAACAATCCGCGATGGGCGATAACCGAGCCATCCATTATTGATAAAGCTACGCCTGAGCCGAGTTTGGTCGGATGATTAGGCGCCCCTGGTAAGTCGTACGACATCGTCACGTCCAAAGCGAACGCTATGTCAGGTTTGACATGGTAAGCGGCGGTTCGTGCTCCGCGAAGTCCGACTTCTTCTTGAACCGTGCCGGCGGCGACAACTGTCGCTTTGTGCTCGACATCCTTTAGATTTTTCAAGACTTCGATTGCCACCGCTGCTCCCAAACGATCATCCCAAGCCTTGCCAAGCAAGGTTTTGCCGTCGTTCAAGACGCGGAAAGGGGTATAAGGCGTAATCATATCGCCGACGCGAATACCGAGATTTTCCACATCGGCTTTTGAGCTGACGCCCATATCGATGTACATGTCTTTAATTTCCATCACTTTATTGCGCTGTTCGGTGGTCATTCCATGCGGAGGCTGAGCTCCGACGACGCCAAATAGCTTTTTTCCGTCCGAAGTTGTGATGCGCACGGTTTGCGCGAGGATGACGTGACCCCACCATCCACCGATAGGGTGAAAGCGAATCAAACCGGAATCTTCGACGCGATGAACTAAAAACCCAACTTCGTCGAGGTGGCCGGACAATAAGACGACTGGTTCGCCTTGCTTCCCGTCTTGGTAACAAAGGATCGATCCCAAATTGTCGTATTCAACGCGATCAGCGGCATCGCCGACATATTCCTTAAATAACTTGGTGGCGTCTTTTTCGCGTCCGGAAACGCCTTCGACTTCGCTCATCTTTTGCAAAAACAGCAATCTTTCTTCTCTATTCATCTAAATTACCTCCTAGTAATTTGTTTCCTGTCGATGGTAGTTAACATGTAATTTGGCCTTATAGGCCTCAACGACTTCTTCGATGCTGAAACCGAGACTGGGAATCAAGTTCAAAAATAATTGATAAGCATTAGTATAATGATTCTCATCGTAGCTTTCAACAAGTTCGACTGTCGCTTTGTAGAGGCGATGAAACTGGCGGGTGAGAGAATCGTCTGATGGTTCAATTCGATAAAGGGTCTTACGCGCCTTCAAAGGAAGGCCGAGGGAAAGGAAAAAATGCATGCCATCGGCGTATTCATCGAGGAGAACGCTTTTTGGAGACGGGCCTTTATTCGACCAATACTTAAAGCAGCGCGTCTCGTTGGCGAGCTCGCCGAGTTCAACGATCAGAGCCATCAAGCGGTCGTCTTGAGTCTTATCGTATGAAGTGTGGTGATTTTCGGCGATGCGCTTATCAAGGCCCGATTGAAGAACATAAAGTTCTTTTAGTTCGATTTCCCCGCTCATATTTTTAGTTTCCGGAGATGCCAAATATCTTTGACGTACTGCTCAATTGTCCGATCGCTGGTGAAAAAGCCGGAATTTGCGATGTTGATAATCGACATGTTCGCCCATTTGGCTTTGTCTTGGAAAAGCTCCGCGATTTGCTCTTGAGCCTCAACGTAGGCCGCGAAGTCCTTGAGGATGAAATAAGCATCGTTATGGTTCATGACCTCGTCAAAGATAATCGTGTACTTATCATTTTTGCCAAATGTCCACGGACCATCAAAGAGGGAATCTAGAACATTGCGAATTCTCTCGTCGGAATTGTATATGTCCCACGGATTATAATCTCCGCGCTCGTAGTGTCCTTCAACTTCTTCGGCTTTCAAACCGAAGATAACACAGTTATCAAGGCCGACGAGTTCGGATATTTCGACGTTGGCTCCGTCGAGCGTGCCGAGGGTTATCGCTCCGTTCATCATGAATTTCATGTTGCCGGTGCCGCTGGCTTCTTTGCCGGCTGTCGAAATCTGCTCGCTGACATCGCTGGCGGGGATAATCTTCTCAGCTAAGGTCACGCCGTAATTTTCGACGAAGCAGACTTTGATAAATTTACTGACATATGGATCGTCATTAATGACGTCCGCCACTGCAATTATCAATTCGATGATCTTTTTGGCGTACTCATAACTTGGGGCGGCCTTGGCACCAAATATAAAAGTCCGCGGGTAAATCTTAAACGAGGGGTCGCTTTTCAATCTTTGATAGAGGTAGATGATATGGAAAATATTCATCAGCTGCCGCTTGTAAGCGTGTAAACGCTTAATTTGAACATCGAAAATCGAATTGACATCAATCTCGACACCTTGTTTCATCTTTAAGTAATCGGCCAGCAAAATTTTATTACGACGCTTGATTTTCAGAACTTCATCTTGGACTTTTTTGTCGTCTTTGAATTTCTCGAAATCCTTGATTTTTTTCATATCGACAAGCCAATCGTCGCCGATTTTGCTCGTGATTAGACTCGTCAATTCCGGATTGGCGTACATCAGCCAGCGACGATGTGTGACGCCGTTGGTCTTATTGTTGAATTTTTGTGGGTAGAGGTCGTAGAAATCATGAAAAGTATCACGCTTGAGGATTTCGGTGTGGAGTTTGGCGACGCCGTTGACGGAATAAGAGGCATAAATCGCTAGATTCGTCATGTGAATCTGACCATCTTTGATTATTTGCATCGCATAGCGTTTACCGCTGTCGAGGCGTTTTTCGTTCATCTCGATATTGAAGCGGCGATTGATTTCTTCGATGATCATAAAGCAGCGCGGCAATAGTCTCTGCACGTATTGAATCGGCCATTTTTCGAGGGCTTCAGCCATGACGGTGTGGTTCGTATAGGCAAAGGATGCGCGAACTTGGGCCCAAGCTTCATCCCATTCGTATTCGTATTCATCGATCAATAAGCGCATCATCTCGGGGATCGCCAAGATCGGGTGCGTATCGTTTAGTTGGAACACATGGTGCTCGGCAAATTCATCGAGCGAACCAAAGCGGCGGAAATGGCCGCGCATCGCACTTTGCAAGCCGGCGCTGACCAAAAAATATTGTTGGCGCAATCTCAAGATGCGGCCGTGCTCGGTGGAATCGTCGGGATATAAACCGTGACACAGTTCTTTAAGCGTAATCAGATAATCATCAAAGTCCGAATTCTTCGGCAAATTATCCATGCTCGGTTCGGCCGACCATAGGCGCAAAGTGTTGGCGACGTTATTGTGATAACCGATGATTGACACATCGTAAGGCATGGCCTTAACCGAAACGGCGTTCACGGTCCTAATACCATATCCGCCGTTCTTCTTTTGATATGTTTCGGCATTTCCGTAAAATTTGACATCGACAGCGTGTTTTGGCTTGCGGACTTCGAAAACATAGCCGTTGGATAGCCAGTGATCAGGCATTTCGATCTGCTTGTTGTTGCGGATCGCCTGGCGGAAGAAACCGTACTCGTAGCGAATGCAGTTGCCGTGGCCGGCATAGCCGAGGGAAGCTAGAGAATCCATAAAGCAGGCGGCGAGGCGGCCGAGGCCACCGTTGCCGAGCCCGGCATCGCTCTCTTGCTCTTCAAGTTCTTTGATGTCGATTCCAAAATCTTTTAGCCCTTGCTCGGCGATTTCATAGATGCCGAGATTCATCATGTTGTTTTTTAAAAGGCGGCCGATTAAGAATTCCATCGAAAAATAGATTAGTTGCTTTTCTTTGTTTTTAAGAATGTATTCGCGCGTCTTCCGCCAATTGTTGCCGGCGTAGTCCCGCACAAGTTCACCGAGGATGTCATAGCGTTCCGTAATGTGTGAATCGTGGACGTTTTTGCCATATTTCTCAGTTAAACGTCTGGCGAAGTGTTCTTTAAACTCAGCTTTGTTTTTAAACATGTTGCTCCTTTATTTTATCTTGCGATATTTAAAAATACAGGCCCCGAAAGAGGCGATTTTAATCTTGATTTTGTGCGGGTGGTTCAAAGGCCCGAATTCCGAAGAGGCAATTGGCAAACCATTATACTGGTTACAACCACCATAGACATCTTTGTCGGAATTGAATATTTCTTCATAGATGCCAGGTTCGTTAACTCCCAATTCGTATTCCCCGTAAAAATTCGGGGTCATATTGAAAACGAATACGAGGCGCGAATCTTCAAAGAAGCGTTCGAAAGCGTAGATTGATTGATCGGCGTTATCAGCCATCAACCACAAGAAATTATGCGGGTT
>JBAZDT010000055.1:0-5658 GCA_041654325.1 Bacilli bacterium
AAACCGCCTTTCCTTATATACTAAAATCGAAATTATCGAAATCAAAGACGAACCCGCGCCCGCCCATCTTTCCAAAATCCTTCAAGAAAAAGTCAAACTTAAAGAAGGTACGAAGATTCTGAGCAAAATCAAGGACAAAGATCTAGTCGTGGCGGTGGACCTCGATGGTCCCCAACGCACGAGCGAAACATTCGCAAAATTTCTCAATAGTCTCTTTGAAAGAGGAAATTCAGAAATTGTCTTTGTCATCGGCGGTTCGCTCGGCCTGAGCCCAGAGATAAAAGCGCGTGCCGATGAAGTTCTCACGTTAAGCAAGTTGACATTCACGCATCAGATGACGCGCGTCATTCTCCTTGAGCAAATCTATCGCGGTTTCAAAATTAATCGTAACGAAACGTACCATAAATAAATAAAAAAGTGCACTTTTGCACTTGTTTTTACTTAGTCGATGAGGCCGTAATGCTTCATCGCTTTCGCCCATCCGTCTTCGTCGATGTCATCGGTTACGTAGTCGGCAACGGCTTTAGCTTGCGGCACGGCGTTACCCATCGCAATCGAGGTACCCGTGAAGAGCAGCATATCGACGTCATTTGGATTATCGCCTAGCGATAGGGCGTTTTCCGGCTTCCATCCGTAGTGTTCGAGGACAGCCATGATTCCTTTGGCTTTATCGGAATCCTTTGGCATGATATCGACAGCGAATTCATCCCAGCGCGCGCTCTTGCAATTTTCAAGGTGGGGCAAGAATAACGATTCGTCTAATTCATCGCAAAAAGCGATCATCTGATAGACGACGCGGTCGTAGTGATCAGGATATGAGCGCGGTTGTGGAAAGCGCGTTCCGAATTTCTCGTGGGCGCTGATGACGCGGTCATCGATCATATTGATATGGCCTTCTTTTTCTTCGATTAGGGTTAAACCAAATTTCAGTCTCTTGGCGAATTTGATAATCGAGTCGACGACATTTTCGGGAATTGGGTACTTGTAGATAATCTGATCGCCGATGATGGCGTTAGCGCCGTTCATGGTGATTAAACCATCGGGTTTGACAATGTCCAAAATGCCTGTTTTGCGAATCAAATAGTAATTGCGCCCCGAGCACAAAAAGACCAATATGCCTTTTTCTTGTAATTGCTTTATCGCTTTCAGCGCGCTTTCTGGCACGCATTTCGTGCGATGCGAGTACAAAGTCATATCGATATCTGTAAAAACAATTTTAATATCGGGTTTGTTCATTCATTCTCCTTTCTTAATATTACGAGTTAGCTCGTGACTCTACTAGAATAATGTCTTCTTTCAAAACGCATCATAATCTTCGCCGTCTAGTTCGTTAAACGAAGTTCCGAATCATTATAAAAGAAACTGGGCTATTAGTCAAAAACATTTCGCAAACCAAACGCGAGAGCAAATAATGCCTTCCATATTTGCTTATTTATGTGCTCGTTTTTGGCGAAAAACAAAAGACTCATCGGCATTTATCACTTATATCACGCGCGGATACGATTTGCATTTGCCCCCAAAATAAGGCAAAATAGACTCTAAGGTAAACAACGTGAAACAAGCAGCCATCGTCTATAACCTCATCCGCGAGAACAATCCTGATTGGAACATTCAAATCGAGGCTTTTGTCACCGCTTTTAAAAAATGCGGCATCGAGTTGATACCAGTCGCCAATATTGATGCCTATGACTATGTCAAGCAATACAAAGCCTATCTCAAGTTCGTTTTGTATTGGGACAAGGACCTTTACCTCGCCGAACTGCTCGAGACAATCGGCGTGCCGGTCTTTAATACCAGCCAAGCCATCCGCATCTGCGATGACAAGGCCCTGACATATATCAAATTGCGTAGACATGGTATTCCCACCCCCAAGACTTTGGTTTTACCTTTCACCTTTGGTGAGAATGTCTTAAAGTTTTACGACCGCGTGAAAACCCTCATCCTTGAAAAAGGTTTTAAATACCCTTTTGTTTTAAAACAGCGGTTCGGTTCTTTCGGCGAGCAAGTCTATCTTATCAACAACGAGCCGACTTTTAAGAAGATGCTCGCCGCAATCGGCAACAAGGAATTATTGATCCAAGAGTTTATCGAAGAGAGTTCAGGCCGCGATTACCGCGTCAACGTCGTCGGGCGGGAAGCGGTGTCGATTGTCATGCGCGTCAATCAAGGCAATTTCCGCAGCAACGTCCATCAAGGCGGGGTTATGGCTTCCGTGCCACACCCTGACAAGCGGATGCTAAAATTAGCCGTCAAAGCCGCAAAAGCGGTAGGGGCCGACTTTGCCGGAGTCGATATTCTCGTCAACGGGGCCGGCGATCCCCTCGTCATCGAAGTCAATTCCAACGCCCGCACCGTCGCCGTCGAAGAAGCCTCTAATGTCTACGTATCGTTGCTTATCGCCCGCTTCATCAAGAAAATGTACAACATCCGCAAAATGGATTTGTACTAAATAGATCAAGTCAGGAAAGGAGGCCTTTATGAATATCACAGTCATTGGCCAGGGCTATGTCGGTCTTGTTAATAGCGTAATACTCGCCTCTTTTTTTCATAACGTTATCGGTTTCGATAGCGACAAGAACAAAGTTGCGATGTTGAAACAAGGCCTTGCCACCATCAAGGAGACGAATTTGCAGTCGCTCATGGATGACGCCAAGGAGCGCTTGCGCTTTACGACCAACGCTAAAGATGCGATCCGCCCTAATAAAATCCTTTATATCGCCGTCGACACTCCGGAAGGAAAAGACGGCAAACCGGACATGACGAATTTTAACGCCTGCCTCGATGATATCGCCAAAAACGCAATTCAAGATACGTATGTCGTGATTCGTTCAACCGTACCGGTCGGCACGAATGCCCGCGCCAAAAAGTATCTCGAGGATAACAGCGAGCATAAATTCGAAGTTATCTCAAACCCAGAATTTTTAAGCCAAGGGCAAGCGGTGGTCGATATGCTCAATCCATCTCGGGTTATTCTCGGCGTCAGCAGCAAAGCCGCTGAAGATTTGATGATGCAACTGTACAGCAATCACCAAAAGCGCAAGATTCCAATCTTGGTGACAACCCCCGAGAGCGCCGAACTTATCAAATACGCATCCAATAACTTTTTGGCGATGAAAATCAGCTATATCAACGAAATCGCCCGCTTCTGCGAAATCGTCGGAGCGGATATCGACGAAGTCAGTTTGGGAATCGGTCTCGATCCACGAATTAGCCTTAATTATCTAAAGGCCGGAATCGGCTATGGTGGCTCGTGTTTCCCCAAAGACACCAAAGCCCTGAGCTGGCTTGCAAATGAGCGCGAGACCCCCTTGGAACTCGTCAAAGCGACGATTAAGGTCAACAACGAGCAGCCCAACATCTTAATCAATAAGATTAATTCCCATTACCGCAGTTTATCCAACTTGACGTTCGCCGTCTTGGGTGTGGCCTTTAAAGGTGGCACCGAGGATATTCGCAATTCCCCGGCGATTACGATTATCAAATATTTGCTGGAAAAAAACGCCCGCGTCCGAGTCTATGACGCTTTTGCGATCGACAATTTCCAAAAGGAAATGCAACGCCACTCGCGCATCGACTACTCTTTAAGCATCATCGATACCTTAAAAGACGCTGACGCCGCCATCATCTTGACGGATTCGAAGGAATTGAAGGAACTCGACAAGAATTGCTTTATCGACAACTTGAAAAGCCCGGTCGTCTTCGATGGCCGCAACCTCTATAAGACTTCCGCGATGGCGGGTGTCACCTATTATTCAATCGGTCGCAAAACCATTAAATAATTTGTACCAAAAAACCGAGCCTCGCTGCTCGGTTTTCTTGATGTTTACTATTTCGAGATGACGATGCCGTAAGGTTGAAGTTGGGTCGGGGTGGCATTCCAGCTGAAGACGACGGCCCCTGGTGCGATGTTGACATAAGCGGAACTGCAGTTGATATACATTTTGTACGTCACGCCGCCGGAGATGACGTAGTGCATGACGTCGGTGTTATCGTTGAACGAATAACCGGTATAGGCGCCGTTGACCGGGAAATCCGCGAGGTTTTTAACCGCGGCCAAACCTTTATAGAGGTTGAGCATACTGCTATTATCGGTCGCTTGTTCGGCAGCACTCTTAAGAGTGTTTTTATTGTAGTTATCGTGCTCGACGCTGTACATGTTAAAGCGGTATCCCGTCGTGCGAGCGTCACTACTTCCCCATTTGAAGGGCTGGCGGTACCAACGGTCCATGTTGTTTTCGTTGGTGGCGGTATCCTGAGCTGTGTTGCTCGACATGCCGAGTTCATCGCCGTAATAGATCCAGCTCAGACCCGGTTGCATCAAGGTGATCGCGGCATGGGTTTGCGCGCGCTTAATCTGCGCTTCCGAACCCGTGATGTTATCGGAGTCATCATTGATATGGTTAATGGCCCTTAAGACGTCGTGGTTAGAAGTAAACGGACCATTGATGTAGTCGGAGCGCTGAGCGCTTAAGACTGATTTGGTACTGTTACCTTCTAAGGCGTTTAATGAAGCATTCATGCCTTCCTTTTTCTGATAGTTGTATTGAAGGGTATGGAAATAAAGGCCAAAATCAAATTGTGAGTCCATACCTTGGTAATAAGGAGCGATGCGATCATCCCAGCCATCAAAGTTCTCGCCGACGAGGAAAGCGTTAGGGAAAGCGCCCTTGAGTTCATAGGCAAATTCTTTCCAGAAGGCGATGTTTTTCGTCATATCGGAAGAATAGTCGAATTTGACGGTGACGTTTTCGCGTTTTTCCTCATCGTAGAAACTGCGGGAGCCAGTATCGCTGACGACGGTGTCTCCAGCTTTGTAATCTTCGTCCAACATATAAATATGTTTGACAGCATCGAGGCGGAAACCATCGACGCCGAAGTTCAGCCATGATTTTGCCATATCGATAACTAAATCGCGCGTGACTTGTGCGTTATAGTTCAGCTCGGCCATTCCGGAACCGAATTTTCCATAGTAGTAGTAATTCGATTCGCCATCGCGATACCAATCAGGATGGGTTTCGACCGGAATGTTCGTGTAAGTGGCGGTGGTTGTTCCATAGCCAGGAGGGGTCGTCGAGCCGCTCGAGACTTCGTCCCACTTGCGGACCATGTCGCCTTTATACTTCCAATGATACATATCGCGGTAATTGACCGATTTTTCTAAAATCGGATCTTGACCGACATAGGCTTTTTGCGACTTTTTGAACCAGACGTTATTTTTCGAAGTATGATTGATGACAAAATCCATCAAGATCGTCATGCCACGATCGTGCAGTTCATCGACGAGCTCGCGGTAATCCTCGATTGTGCCAAACTTTGAATCGATCGATAAGAAATCAGTCACGTCATAACCATGATAACTCTCTGATTGTTGGATTGGTGTGAGCCATAGGCAGTTGACGCCGAGACCCTCTAAATAATCAAGAGAGTTGATAATCCCACGAATATCGCCCATGCCATCACCGTTGGAGTCAGCAAAGCTGGCGACGAAAATCTGATAGCCAATTCCCATCGAGGACTTAAAGGTCGAAGAAGTGGTGACTGTTTGATTAAAAGGAAGCGAACTATCGAGATCGGCAAGCGAACGGTAAATGCCGGTCGTATCGCTGACGACGGGGTTTTCCACGTAGTCAGGATTATAGGAGAAAGTGTATTCGCCGA
>JBAZDT010000056.1:0-5604 GCA_041654325.1 Bacilli bacterium
GAACGGGTGACTGAGGAGCTTCGGGGGCCTTCGCCGGCGTGGGAGCAGCTTCTAATTCTTCGTGCAATACTTCGCGAATTTCATCGGCACTTGGTCCATTTGGTTGCGGTTCTTCGCGGATGAGAACTAATCTTTCATCGCTACCTTGAGCATTTGCGAAAGTTCTCTTCGGTGGAGTCGGAGCGTTAGCACAGTAGATCATATTAATGATTCCAGCGATGAGGGTGAGAACGAAGGCAAGGGCGATCAAAGCATGCGTCGCCCATAGTGTGATCATAGCTAAGACATCGGCTGTCGCGAGGATTGTGGCGAGGAAGTTTGGCGTACCAAGCAAGAACGCGACATCAAAAACGGTGACAATTAAGACGAGGAACCAGAGAATTAAAACGAGAGCTGATTTCCCTTTGTTGTACTTGACCATCAAGATGATCCAAATGACTGGGACGACAATGCCAAGAACAAAGATTAAAACGAGCATTATAATTCGGAGGAAATCCCAACTTGGATTGCTTAAGAAGCTAAACCATGCATAAACTTGGGTCCAACTTCCGGCGAAAAAAGTCGCCAGATCATAACCTGCCGACACTAAAAGAGGTCCAACAATTAAAAGCGTCACGCCTAGGACCAAAGCTATCAACGCTGCGATTGACAAAGCGACGATTGTTTTTTTCATATTATTACCTCTTTCTTCGCTTATGTTATTTTTATAACTTAAGTTTAATATAGATGGATAAATAATTCTACATAATATTCGCAAAATAAGTGGGTTTATGCGCTGAATTTTCTGAAAATTGTGCAAATCACCGCCAAAATTTGTCGGCAAAAACTATCGGTTTGTGAAGATGCGAAGATGTTTGTTGAGACAAATAATCTGCAAGTTGCCAGCCATTCCTTCTTCACCATCGATGCACCATGGCGTATTCGTTGACGGCGAGACTCGGATTTTATTTACTCGATAATAGGCTGTGCGCGCTTTGAGCAAAAAGTAATGCAAAAGACCATTAAAAAGACCGGGCTTAGTCAGATAGACATCAAACTTCCCATCATCCAATGCGTTGCGCAGATTGACCGGAAAGCCCCCAACATATTTGCTGTTTAGAAGCAGGAAAAAAGGGACGCGATGATGATATAATTTCCCATCAATTTCTAAATCGACGTCGAAGCTTCGCGGGATGATGGCGTCTTTTACGGCATTAACATAGTAGGCCATCTTCCCAAATGAGCGGACCCGCTTCCGTTTTGTGGCATAGGAAATTTCGCTGAAAGTGCCGATTGCCGCAACATATGCAAAATAGACTTGATTGTTGATTAAGCCAACGTCGAATTCGCAAACAGCTCCCTTTCTTATGGTATTTATCGACCTTTTGATATTTCTTGTCAAGCCAAAGTTTTTTCCGAAATCATTAAGTGTACCCGCGGGAATATAACCCAGTATCGGACGCTTCTCTTCACCGGCGATAGCGTTGACGATATGGTTAAACGTTCCGTCTCCTCCTGAAAATATCAAGACGTCAAAATGCTGGCATGAGGTCTTGGCCTCATCGAATAGCTGAACCAAATTATCCACTTTAATGATTTTCACATAATCAAAAATGTCTTGAAGAGCGGCGACGATATAGTCAATCTTTTTGACGATCTTCCCGCTTCCAGGCATTTCTGAATATAAAAACATGGCGTTCATAGAACCATATTATCACACAACATTTCATTATATGAATAAACACTTGATAAGCATTCTTATAAATAATAGTATTTAATAGAAAATGGTAAACAATATGTTTTTAAAAATTAGAAATGTTAAATTTATGGCTATTCTCGCTTTTCCGATTTCATCACTCTTTTCATGCAACCCTAATCCGATTGAATATTTAAAGAATGTCGATGATCTGCTCGTCCAGAATAACATTCAGTCGCATCTTGAATACTTGGCGAGTCCGGAGCTCGGCGGAAGAACTTCCGGCAGTTTAGAAAACCAGCTTGCTTGTGATTATGTCGCCTCTCAGTTTCAAGAGTTTGGTCTGTCAAAGTATTCCCAACAGACGAACTATTTCCAACCATATGTTCAGGAAAACACGCGTGTTTTTACTGATTATTTCTCATTTCGAATGTCGAATATCGATAATACCGAATCAAATATTTTCCGTTATTCTCACGATTTTTCTTTTTTTATTGACCAGCTTTATCCTTCTTACGAATATGTCGCTTCTGGATCATTTTTTGATGGAGAAGGAGAATTGGTTTCTTATGCTGACAGCTCGACTAATTATGAGAATAAGTTCGTCATTTTAGGCAATTTGACAAGCGACGTTTACCACGAACTTCTCGATGAAAAGGCAAAAGGCGCGCTAATACTTGACTATGATGATTACCCGGCAATTGAATATGGGCAGGGCGAGTATTTATTTGGTGATTCCGACTTTTTGCTGCTAAACGTTAAATACGATACTTATAATCAAATGTTGGAAAACATCAGTAATGGCATTAATCAAATCGATTCGTCTTACACCGTCGATATATCGAGCAAAACGGTCAATAACGTGATTGGCATTTTGGATGTTGGCGCTCCTACTTCTGTTATCGTATCATCCCATATCGATCATCTTGGTCGATTTGACGGTGAGGATGATGGCTATTATGCCGGCGCTCTCGATAACGCCTCTGGTGTTGCCTCCATGCTCGAGTTAGCTCGCATCTATAGCTCCAACAAAGAACATCTGAAAACAAATTACATTTTTATCGCCTATAACGGCGAAGAAGCCGGACTTTACGGCTCGCAATATTACTCAAAACATTTAGTTGGAGAAAGAAGCACAACTGCTGCCTCATTTAACCTCGATATGCTCGGCGGTGGCTCAGATTCTTATCTATTAGAAATAATTGGTTATATCGGATCTTTAAGAAATAGGTTGGTAAGCAAATGCGCCGAGTATGCCATCAGCAATTACGCCATCGAAGGCAATGATCCAAACAGCGACCACTACTGGCTAGGAAAAATGTCCATCCCTTCACTTTCCTTTGTCCATTTCGATGATCGCTACTACCATACTCCCAACGACACGATCGATAAAATCAACTATGATGTTCTTCTTAATCAATTGTCGATGATTTCGAGTTTGATGCTCTTTTCATATAACTAAAAAGAAAAAATCCATCCGAAGATAGATTTTATGTTCAAGATGGTGATCCTAGCGGGAATCGAACCCGCGATTCAACCTTGAGAGGGTTGCGTCTTAGCCGCTTGACCATAGGACCGACGAATAATAGTTAAGCAGTTTCAGCTTAACTTTTCAATAACATATTGAAGGCGCTCGTCGACTTCTTTTTGGCCGAGGACTTGAAGGATTGCCCAAAGGTTTGGCGAATTTTTGCTTCCGGTAAGAGAAATTCTTAGTATTTCGGCAGCGTCGCCGATGTGGCCGACATACTTTTCGAGATTGCTCTTGTATTCTTTATTGCTGGCGGCAAAGCCGCTTGTAAGAGCCGTTTGCTTGAAATCAGCGAACCAAGAATCATTATCAAGAGAATAGTCATTGTGGATAATAAAGTCGCGAAGAAGAGAAATAATTGTACTTTTCGCCATTTTTTCATTAAATGGCAATGGTCCGGAGACTAAATCCAAATAGTGGTCATGATAGAAAAAGCGAATTTGGCGGTAGATGTCGCTATACTTGGCGAAATCCTTGCGTGGGTTATCCTTCTCGCGTTCGATATTGAGAATCCGTTCGTAATACTCATGGTTGCGATTAATCAGATCGAGAAGTTCAGGAGCATTATTAATCGCCCACTTCTTCGATTGCGACGCTAGGCGATGGGCGCTCATCCGCGCTATCACTTCTTTAGAAAAGAAGTTGAGTTTATCAAGATCAAAGAGGGCGCCATCAAGTGACATCTTGGTCAATGAAAAAGCAAAGGTATCAATATCGAAAATGTGATTTTGCTCGGTCCATTCTTCAAAATTTGAATTGGCGATCGACATCAAATAGGCCATGACCGCCCGGGGCGGATAGCCGTCTTCCATAAAAAAGCTGACGGCGGCTTCCGAGTCTTTGCGCTTTGACAATTTGCGCTTATTGCCATTTTCCAATTTCATGATTAATGGTAGATGAGCATAGCCTGGAGCCTTCCAGCCCAGAGCCTTGAACATCTCGATATGAATCGGTAACGATGAAATCCACTCCTCGCCTCTAGTGACGATCGTCGTGTGCATGAAGTGGTCATCGACAACGTGGGCAAAATGATATGTTGGCAGACCATCTGATTTAAGAATCACGATGTCCAAGTCGTTTTCAGCAATGCTGATCTCGCCGCGTATCAAATCGCTGATCTCGGTCTTTTTAAGGTGATCGCCACTGCTCCGAAAACGAAGAACATACGTTTGTCCTTCTTTGATGCGATGCATCGCTTCTTCAGGACTTAGATTGCGACATACCGCATAGTGGCCGTAATAGCCAGGAACGACTTTTTCCTCTTCCTGGCTCTTGCGAATCGCATCTAATTCTTCGCTTGAGCAAAAGCAAGGATAGGCAAGATTCCGCTCAATTAAACTTTTGATGACCACTTTATAAATCGAAGCGCGTTTGCTTTGGCGATAGGGACCATAATTACCGACATCGCGGTTGCCGAGATACCCTTCGTCAATCATGATGCCGAATTCCGCGAGTTGAGCGATCAATTGCTCACCACTTCCCGAGACTTCGCGTTTCGTGTCGGTATCTTCTAGGCGTAGAAAAAAGATGCCCCCGCTATCCTTGGCGACTTTTTTGGCGACCATCGCCGTAAAAAGCGATCCGGTATGGAGAAAACCAGTTGGCGAAGGTGCAAAGCGCGTCACTTGCGCTCCTTCTTTTAAGTTGCGGGGTGGATAACGCAATTCCAAATCTTCAATCGTTTCATCGACATCTGGGAAAATAGCTGCGGCTAATTGTTTGTAAGCGTCCATACTGTTTTTCCTTTACTCTATGAGTAATATAACACTTTCCTGCTTTTTTTCATACTTGAATAATCGTCATGACTTCTTTATAATGATACTCGCATCTTCTAATGCAGGTGTAGTTCAATGGTAGAACACTACCTTGCCAAGGTAGTTACGCGGGTTCGATTCCCGTCACCTGCTCCAGATGGCAATTTAGACCGGGAAGCCGGCCTTTTTTATTTTTCCTCGTTTTGATCGTCGACATCGTCATCGTTTGTCGGCTCGCCATCTTTATGCTCTTCTCCATCCGTCTTTTTATTGCTTAAACGGTCTATCAAGTCGAGAAGCTCTTTTTGGCCCTCTTCATTGCTGACATTCATGTTCTTTATTTCTTCATATGCTTGCCGCGCTTGATCGGTTAAAACTTCGAAGTAGCGGCCTTTGTATTTTTTGAAAAGTTCGCTTATGACATCGAGATATAAAGGCAAAATCGGCATCAGCAGGAGAAATAGGCCGGCGATGCCAGCTAAAAGAACCAAGTATTTGTTGTTTGTTACAAAGTAAGTCGCCAATATTCCACCGGCTAAGCCAATCAAAAGCGGAGGGGCGACAAACCACGTCGCTTGAAAATAATCGCTGAGAAAATCCTTGCGAAAAATCTTTAGGCTTTGCCGGTGCTTCGTCCCCGCCAT
>JBAZDT010000057.1:0-5472 GCA_041654325.1 Bacilli bacterium
CGTGGCCCTCGCCACCGCCGTCACCGATGCCTTCATCATCGTCTTTCTCCTCATCAAGACATGGAGGTGGACCGGGCATGCCGTCTTTAATATCAACAATCTAAAAATCATGGCTCTGGGAGTCGCGGTCGCCCTTGTTTGCCTCTTCATCGGACCGCTCCTCTTCGATGTCTTTATCGTCCAGTTTAATAATAATTACACGAGTGCCTATCTCGCCGAACTGGTCAGCACGGTCGCCATCTCCGGGGTTATTTATCTCGTCGGTTTATTGCTCTTAAAAGAAGATTTAGTCAGTTCCTTTGTCCGCAAAAAATAGCTACTATTTGCATCAAAAAAGCCGCTTTTTACGCGGCTTTCGTATTTTTGAATGGCTTATTCGGGAACGTAAGTTACGTTAGCTTCGACGGTTAATCCCGAGGTGCCGAGCCACTGGGAATTCCAGTTCGCGGTGTTGTTGTTACGGGTCATGACCGTGATTTGAAGGGAATTATCGCAGCCGTTAAAGACGTTGCTGCCAATTTTTTTAACCGAGGATGGAATCGCTATCGCGATAAGGCCGAGGCAGTTTTCAAAAGCGCGTTCTTTGATATCTTGAACGGTACCGGGAATCGTTATCTCCGAAAGTGAAGCGCAACCCCTAAAGAGGTTCACATCGATAATAATAAAATCTTCATTTTCGGGAAGGGTCACTGATGTTAGGGAGGAGCAACCCTCAAAAACAGACATGTTGATCGTGCGCACCGTATCAGGAATAGCAAAAGAGATTAAGGAAGAGCAATTCATAAAAGCTTCTCGATAGATAGTGTTAACACTGACGGTATCGTAATCAAAGAGAACTTCGCGAAGTTGGGCGGCTCCTTTGGCCAAAGTCGGGGCAATAAAGCGAATTGAACTTGAAAGATCAAGAACTTCGATGGCTGTGTTGGAAAAGATAAACGAATCAGTGTTTGCCTCACCGAGCTGTTGCAAAGTGTTTGGCAGTGTTACGCGGTTTAAGGCGCTAACAATCTGATTATCCTTATCAACTAATATTAGTTCTTTAAAATTATCGGCATTGTAAAATACGCGAGGCGTAATTTTTTGCAATCCGTGGGCAATGCGACTGGTTTCAATCTGTCCCGTCTCTTCGTTTAAATTGCTGATGGTGCGCCCGGTATCAGTCGTATTGTCATAAGCATAAACCTTGGTAAGATTTTTGGCATTTTCAAAGGCGCTATCTTTGAGCGTGCGGACGCTGAAAGGAATTCTGAATTCGCTGATGGCTGTGCCGCGAAAAGCGGCGATGCCGATGTCATAAAGAACACTTTGCGGGCTATATTCTTCTTCGGATAAAATAACTTCTTCAAGACTTTCACAGCCATCAAAAACATAATTGTTTAAAACGGCCAGGCCAAACGGGAAAGAGACGCTAGTCAATGCTTTGGAATCTTGAAACGCTCCCGCGCCGATATTTGTCAAATTGCTACCAAAAACAATTGATCCCTCGATGCCCGTCCCTTTGAAAGCATAGTTTCCGATGGATTCGATCAGTTCAAACGATTTAACAATTTTAAGCGAGGAATCTCCATAAAAAACTTCTTCGCCGATGTATTTGACGTGATTTCCAAGATAAACTTCGCTTAAATTTGTACAGTTATAAAACAGCTGATCGGAAACAGTATCGAGGTTATCCGGATATTCGACATAGGTGATGCCGGCTTGGTTGGCGAAGACACCCGCTCCGATTTGTTCAAAGCCGCCGAGATTAAAATAATGTTCGTGATCGTCAATCGCGGGCGACTCTTCGCTTTTTACTATCGCGGTGTCATTGGCTAGTACACCTTTATAAGTATAGAGAATGGAACCGATAATAACGGCATCATCAGGATAAGCGTCGATATAAGGGGTATCATTAAATGCATCTTTGCCGATATAATTCAAATCGCGAGGAATGTTAAACTTGGCTAAATTAATGCAGTTGTTAAAAGCATTTGTTCCGATTGAGGTAATCGTCTCCGGAAAAATAACTTCTTTGAGTCGATCGAGTCCGGCAAAGGCCGAGGGGCCGATTGCCGTTACGGGATATCCCATCAATTTTCCAGGAACGCGAAAACGAGCAGGATAATCACTATCTGAATAAACCTTATCAATCGTCACGGTAATTTGACTTTCATCACTAATGTCTGAACGATATGAAAAAGTAAGATACGGCATGACTAGATAATCCAATAAAACAAAATAAATTAAAGGGGTATAGACTCCAGCAAGAATGGCAAGAATACCAAAAATCATAGAAATAACGGTGATGGTTTTTTTAGCTTTCGACTTTTTCTTTTTTTCGACGGGAACAACGACAAATTCTGGACTATCCATCATTTATTTCCTCCTTGCCTAATCGTTTCTTGATAACTGACAAGTTCGGTGCTGTTCGCTCTGACAAAATGGCCTGGTTCAACTTCATAAAGCTGAGGATCATCGTCGTGCGTATAGCGATGCATGTGAGGGTTATACACAATGACTTTTTTAAGTTTTTCGACGCGGGGATCGGGAATGGGAACGGCTGAAAGGAGTGATTTAGTATAAGGGTGCAGTGGCATTTCAAATAATCTTTCGGCATTCGCAAGTTCGACAATTTTGCCATTGTAAATGACGCCGATGCGATCAGAAATATATTTGACAACCGATAAGTCATGGGCGATAAATAAAACTGTCAGGCTCGACTCTTTTTGGAACTCCTTGATGAGGTTTAATACTTGCGCCCGAATCGATACATCCAGCGCTGAAATCGGTTCGTCGGCAATAATAAATTCCGGTTTGATAATCATAGAGCGGGCAATGCCGATTCTCTGCCTCTGTCCACCGCTGAATTCATGAGGATAACGCTTGAGGTGTTCGGGCCTCAAACCGACTCTTCGAATCATCTCTTCAACCTTTTCGAGGCGCTGGCTTTCGTTTTCAAAAAGATGGAAGGCCCTAAGCCCTTCAGATACTATGTAATCGATGTTGGCGCGATCATTCAGCGAAGCGCTCGGATCTTGGAAAATCATTTGCACTTTCTTTTTAATTTCACGCGCAATATGGCGCGATATTTTTCCTGAGATACGGACGCCGTTATAGAGAATTTCTCCCTTGCTGACATTGGTGACGCGGATAAGCGAACGACCCACCGTTGTCTTACCAGAGCCGGATTCACCGACGAGACCGAAAATTTCGCCACGCATGATATCAAGATTTAAACCCTCAATGATGATTCGTTCCAAATTTCCGCGCTTATAGCCGATTTGGACATCATGAAAGGAAACGATTGGACTATTGCTTTTTTCAGCGGCTGCTTGAATTTCTAAAGAACTTTGCATTTTATTAAATGTTTCTCTACTTGCTCTTAATTTGGGGAATTTGAATAATTTTAACATATCATTCACCCACTTCTCGCTTGAGATCAGCGGCGGCTTTTTTCATCCGTTCTCGGAGATTTTGAATAATCTTTGGTTTTTCGACTTTTGAAGCTCGTGGATCAAGAAGCCAGGTTTTAGCATAATGCGTTTCCGAGATTTTAAACATCGGCGGTTCCTGCAAATGATCGATTCGCATCGCATAGTCGTTGCGAATGGCAAATGCATCACCGATGATTTCGTTCGTGAAAGATGGTGGATTTCCTTTAATATAAATCAGCGGTTCATTTTTCGTTCCCAGCTGCGGAAGAGAAGAAAGAAGAGCCCAGGTATATGGATGCTGCGGCGTATAAAAAATATCTTCAGTTGTTCCATACTCGATGATTTGTCCGCCATACATAACGGCTATGCGATCGGCGACATTGGCGACAACACCAAGGTCATGAGTAATGAAAATTGTCGTCCAGTGAAATTCTGCTTGGAGTTGTTTAATCAATTCAATGATTTGCGATTGGACCGTCACATCTAAGGCCGTCGTGGGTTCATCGCATATTAAAATCTCCGGACGACAGGCTAAAGCGATAGCGATGACGACGCGCTGTCTCATTCCGCCGGAATATTGAAAAGGATAATCTTTCATGCGGTCTTCTGCGTTGGGTATCTGCACTTTTTTTAAAAGTTTAATTGCTTCGATGTGCGCTTCTTTCGCGCTCATGCCGTGATGTAGCATTAAAACTTCTGATATTTGATAGCCGATAGTTAACAAGGGGTTCAACGAGGTCATCGGGTCTTGAAAAATCGTGGCGATGCGCTTACCGCGAATACCCTTCCAATCCTTGTGGCTTGTCTTATTCGCCAGATCTTCGCCCCCTAATAATATTGAACCGGTGGAAATATAGCCGTTTGCATCCAGCATCCCCGTAAAAGTTTTCGTAAAAACAGATTTTCCCGAACCAGATTCTCCGACGATCGCAAGCGTCTCACCTCGATAGACATCAAGGGAAATATTGCGGATGACATCAACTTTTTTGCCATGTGAAACAAAGCCGACAGAGAGGTCGCGAACTTCGAGGATTTTTTCTTGGCAAGACGTTTGCATACCCATCCTCTCTACCGATGATTCTTCGGATCGGTGGCGTCAGCTAAAGCAAGACCGATATAAAAGAAAGTGACTGTTAGCGGAACGAGCACGATCATCGGCGCGATTAATAAATGCGGATAGGAAAGCCATTCGGCTCGCGTTGCATCTGTCAGCACTTGACCTAGCGTGATATCGCCTGCCGCTGGGCTGAAAGAAAGGCCGAAGAAAGCGAGACCGACTTCGCTGCTGACGGCCGCGGGAATTGCAGTCGAGACGACCGTGACGATAATCGAAATGAGATAAGGCAAAAGATTATGTGTAATCATCGCCTTTGCCGAGGATCCTAAAGCAATAGAGGCAATATTATAGTCGCGATTGCGGATGATGATGATTTGATTGCGAATGAAGCCCGCTAAGCCAATCCAGCTAAACATCGTCAGTAAAAAGACGATTGTCCAAAAATTAGGCTCTAAAAAAGCCATTAACAAAAAGTATAAAAGGAGAGAAGGGACATTGTTTACAAAATTTCGTATCTCAATCATAATCGGATCCAAACCTCGAAAATAGCCCCATAAAGACCCAATTAAGATACCAAGAAAGGTGTCAATTAAAGCGACAACCAAGCCGAGGAGGAGCGATAATCGCGCGCCAATCCAAACGACAGTCCACAAGTCTAATCCTTTATAGTAGTTCATCTTGTCGCCGCCCGTTCCAAACCAGTGATCGTTGCTCCAGCCTTGATTTGGAGCAAAAATCTCTGCCAAACCATCTTCGTTGCTAATGACACGATATGACTTTATCATCGGGCCAAAAATCGTGAAAAAAACAATGAGCAAAATGACGATAAGGCTGATGATGGCGAGCGGCTTTTTAATCAGTTGTTTAAATGTCTCACGCCAATAAGAGTAAGGCGCGGACACCAATTTTTCGATATTTTCCTCACTCGCGCCGATGACGGTAAAGAGGTCTTCGACATTATGATAGATGACAGAATCGATATTCTTGACAGAAATGTTAGCC
>JBAZDT010000058.1:0-5465 GCA_041654325.1 Bacilli bacterium
CCCTTTTATCTGCGATTCCGCGCCCTAATCCAATCTCCGAGAAGAACCGCAAAAGAATCCCTTACGATCCTTCGACAACCCATGATTACAAGGTGCAAAGACCGAAGATTCACGAAATCAAACCGGAACATTTCATCCTGGCTAATGACGATGAATTGGAAAAGTATAAAAAAGAGTTAGAATCCTAGACTATGAAAAAAAGAGCGCGGGACTATTTGACGTATACCGGCATTTTAGTCGTCCTGGCCGTCATCGTTGGTCTCTTGGTTTATTTTACGAGTAATCGCCCGAGTGCCAAAAATCCTTTTGGTTTGTTAGGTGACTCTTTTTCGATCAGCGGCTTAGCTGGATTGATCGGCGTTTTGTTCCTCATAATCAAAAACGAGGGTTATTTCGATCTTATTTCCTATGGTGTCAAGAGAGTTTTCAAAGCCTCCTTCAACGCGAAGTATAAACAAGATATGCCACAGACTTATCTTGAGTATCGCGAAGCGATGAAGGATAAGCGCAAGCCTTCTTCACTTCCTTTTTTAATTATGTCCTGCTCTTTTTTTGTTGTCGGCTGCATTTTCATCATCCTTTACTACTTCGTTCCTCTTTCCTAACCGATTTAACTACATAATACCTTTGACCGCATCGCGACCGATGCGGTCTTTTAATTTGCTGTTTGCCATACGCAAAAGCTTCCGCTACAATAGAGTTAGGAGTAATTCGGTCAACTAACCGATAAATAATTCATGGGTCGTCCAAAAGGAAGCGCCAGCAAAGAGAGAATCATCGCCGCGGTAGAAAACCTAATCGCGAGTCGCGGCGTGAATAATTTTTCGTTGCGCGACGTGGCCATTAAAGCCGAGCTTAGCCCGGGGACGCTCTATTATCATTACACGACCAAAGACGAACTCATCTTTGCGATTATTACGAAGCATATCGCTAGTTTAAAAGAAGAGTATTTGGCTTGGCTTGCCCGGCACGCCGGAGAATTAAAGCCGGAACGCTTTTTGGAAGTTGTTTTCCATAAAGGCGTCAAACTGTTCAATCGCGCCAAGATGCACATTTTTTTGATTAACGAATGCTTGAGCGATAATCCGTCGCTGCGAGCGAAATTTATCGAAGCCTATCGGGAATGGCATGAAACGCTTCTTATCGGCGTTCGCGAAGTGTTTCGCGACATCGACGATCCCGAGGCTTTTGCCTACACCTTAATGTTGATTATCGACGGGCTGGTCATCCAAGAGGTTCTGCACGCGTCCCCATTCGATGAAAAGCGCTTAGTCAAGACGGCGATGGGATTAGGAGAGAAAAAGTGATTGACCTTGTTAAATACAACAAAATCCGTCGCCAGATTTTGCGTAAGCATCCCAACCTTTCGGTCACCGATAAGGACGGATGCATTCTTCTGCAAGGCGAACTTGATTCGTGGGACAATATCGTGCAAGTTGGTTATTTAGCCGCTTCGCTTAAATGCGATGGGGTCATCAACGAAATAAAACTTAAAGGTTATCAGCCTTTAGCGATGCGCATAAGCCCAATTGTCGATCGGCAATACGATGGATTACAATGCGATGTTTTGATCGTTGGCGGAGGAATTATCGGCACCGCCATCTTGCGTGAGTTCAGCAAGTATAAAATTAAGGCCGTCTTAATCGAGAAAGAAAGCGATGTGGCCTTGCACGCTAGCAGCCGAAACGATGGCTGCATCCATGTCGGAATCGACCTCTCACGCCATTCTTTAAAACATAAATATCTGCGCCGAGCCGTCTTGATGTATGAGGATTTGGCGCATAATCTCAACGTTGAATACCGCAAAACAGGGCAGACATTGGTATTTACCAAAGCCTGGATGCGGGCGATTATGCCCTTCTTTGTTCGCCACGCCATTAAAAAGGGAATCAAAGGCACGCGGATAATCAATCGCCGCGAACTGCTGGAAAGGGAGCCACATATTAACAAAGAGGCCCGCTTCGCCGTCTTTTTCCCAGATGGCGCTATCATCTCGCCCTACAACATGGTCGTCGCCCTCGCGGAAAACGCCATTCAAAATGGTGCGCAGATACTATTAGACACCGCTGCCTTAAGCATGGAAGTAAGCGATCAGCGCATCAAATCGGTCGCCACGAATCGCGGCACAATCTACCCACGCGTGGTCGTCAATGCCGCGGGCGTCTTCTCCGATGTTCTAGCCAAGATGGCTTGTGATCAGTGCTTTACGATTCACCCTCGCCAAGGCGTTGAAGTAATTCTCGATAAAAAGGCGAGTAAATACATGGTTAACAGCTCTTTATCCTTCTATCGTGGTTCGGGCGATAAGAAAGTACACACAAAGGGCGGAGGAGTCATTCCAACTGTCGACGGCAATATTTTGGTCGGTCCGACCGCAAATGAAATCCCCGAGCGAGAGGATTTCTCCACGAGCATCGAAGAAATAAACGCTCTTATCACAAAGCATCGCCAAGCCATTCCCAATCTTCGCCAAAGCGACATCATAACCTACTTTGCCGGCATTCGCGCAGCAACTTATGAAGAAGATTTCGTTATTCGCAAAGGTAAATGGACGACCAACATCATTCACGCCGCCGGCATTCAATCACCGGGTTTAACCGCCGCACCCGCCATCGCCGAAGATATTGTCAAATTTTACCAAGAAATTACCAACGAAAGCCTTAATAGTAATCCTTCTTTTAATCCAATTCGCAACCAGCAAAAACTGCTAAAGGATTTAAGCGAATCCGAACGTGATGCTTTAATCAGACAAAACCCCGATTATGGCCAAATTATCTGCCGCTGCGAAGAAATATCCAAAGGAGAGATTATCGATGCTTTGCACCGACCTTTAGAAGTCAACACTCTCGATGGCATCAAGCGGCGCATTAGGGCCGGCATGGGTCGTTGCCAAGGTGGTTTTTGCCAGCCCTTAATCACGCAAATAATGGCTCACGAAAAGAACCTTTCCCTAACTGACATCAAAAAGAAAGGCACTGGCAGCATTCTTCTTAACGCTAATAAGGAGGATCTTAAATGAGACGATACGATGTTGTCGTCATCGGAGCCGGTCCTGCTGGGTTGGCGGCAAGCCGTAAAGCTTATGAAAACGGGGCTTCGGTCTTATTGCTCGAGCGCGAAGCCAAGCTCGGCGGGATTTTGAAGCAGTGCATTCACGACGGCTTTGGCCTTTGGCGCTTCAAAGAAAAATTAAGCGGACCGGAATACGCCGAACGTGAAATCGCATCTTTGGCAAATACAAGCGTCGAAATCAGAACCCTGACATATGTTAGTGATATTAAAAAGAATAACGGTATTTTTAATTTAACTTTAATCACGAGAAATGGAATCGAAAAGGTCGAAGCCAAGAATATAATTCTTGCAACAGGATGTCGCGAGCGGACAGCGCGTCAAATATTCATTCAGGGAACGAACCCCGCTGGGGTTTTCACCGCCGGCTCAGCCCAATACTACATCAACATTCTCGGGCAGATGCCGACGAAGAAGTGCGTCATCCTCGGAAGTGGCGATATCGGTTTGATCATGGCGCGACGCATCACTCTTGAAGGCGGGAAAGTCGTCGGGGTTTATGAAGTCAAGCCAACACCAAGCGGGTTGTCGCGAAACATTGCCCAATGTCTAAATGATTTTCAAATCCCCCTCCATCTATCCCATACCGTCACCCGCGTTTTCGGAAGCGACCGCCTCACCGCTGTCGAGATTTGCAAAGTTGACGAGAATATGCGACCGCTTATTGAAACTGCTGAAATCATCGAATGCGACGCCTTGATTATATCCGTCGGGCTCATACCGGAAAACGAGATCGCTGAAAAACTAAACGTGGTTCTTAACCCCAAAACAAAAGGTCCGCTTGTTGATCAAACATTGATGACGATGGGCGATAATATCTATTCCTGTGGCAACGCCTTGCACGTCAGCGATTTGGCAGACTTTGTCTCAGAAAGTGGCGAAATTGCGGGCTTTAACGCAGCCAAAAAGGACAAAAAGAACCGAGATTTGCGCGAAATAGCGATTGATAAGCATTTATCTTACGTCGTGCCATCGCACATCGATTTCGCAGTTCCTCACGAAGAAATAATTGTCTATTTCCGAAGCGCGAATGAATACGAAAATGTTAATCTAATTGTAGAAGCTGATGGCCAATTGCTTTTTAAGAAACGCTACCAACATCTAAGACCTCCGGAGATGGAACGTCTCGTCCTCAATTTGTCTAAACTCCAGGACCCGGCGTCCTTGCATCTAAGAATTGAGGATTTGCACTGATGAAACTAACATGTATTATCTGCCCAAACGGTTGTGCGCTGGAAATCGATGAAAAGACGATGCAAGTCACCGGATACAAATGCTCGCGTGGAGCGGCGTTCGCGGTCAACGAGCTAACCGATCCTAGGCGTTCTATCACTTCCACGGTCAAAACGACGCTTCCGGAATATCCCGTCGTCTCGGTGCGAAGCGATGGTGATCTGCCAAAAGCCTTAATCGGCAAAGCTATAAGTTTATTGAAGACAATTCTCGTTGATGAATATTTGTCAATCGGAACTATTATCGTAAATAATGTGCTGGACACTGGAGTCAATATCATAACGACTACCGCTATGTACAAAGGAGATACACGCATATGAACAACGACCCTCTCATTCTCACCTTCGATTGCGGAACGCAGAGCATCCGCGCCCTTCTCGTCGACAAAAAAGGAAACATCGTTGCCAAAGAGCAAATTCCTTTTGTCCCTTATTATTCGCTCAAACCCGGCTATGCCGAACAAAAGCCAAGCGTTTATGTCGATACTCTAAAAGAGGTATCGCGTCGGATCCACAAAAACAACCCGGATAAGATTGACCGCATCGCGGCCGTCACGATCACGACCATTCGCGACACATGTGTGTGCGTCGATAAAGACATCAAACCGCTGCGCGATATTATCGTCTGGCTCGACCAGCGGGAAGCGAAATGCGAAAAACCGTTGCCTTTGATGTCGCGGCTCGCTTTTGGCCTCGTCGGAATGAACGAAGCGCTGGAAGATCAGCGCAAAGTCACCAAAAGCAACTGGATTAAAGAAAACGAACCGGAAATCTGGAAGAACACTTATAAATACATTTTGCTGAGCGGCTATCTCGTCTATCAATTGACTGGCCAATTAATCGATTCTGCTGCAAGTCAAGTGGCCCATATCCCTTATGACTATAAAAACAATAGATGGTACGAACCATCGAATATCAAATATCCGATTTTCGATGTCGAGCCAGAAAAATTGCAGGATATCGTCTCCCCTGGAAAAGTGCTGGGAACGATTTCCAAAACGGTCAGCGAAGAGTTTTTGATTAAAGAAGGTCTACCGATCATCGCTACTGCTTCTGACAAGGCGTGCGAAACGCTCGGCTGTGGGGTTCTCGATAATGATTTAGCCTCGCTAAGCTTTGGCACGACGGCGACGATTCAAACGACGCTTCGCAAATATGTGGAGC
>JBAZDT010000059.1:0-5432 GCA_041654325.1 Bacilli bacterium
AATATTGTTTAATGACAATCAAGAAGTCGCTCGCTTTATCGGCGAAAAATCATATAAGGAAATCGCTTTAAAAGTGGAGGCCTTAACGAATGCTTAATAAGTGGGGCAAATTTATGCTCATTGCCGCTTCGGCTTTTTTATTATCTTCAAACGGGGGAGATATCGTGCCTTCTTCGGCGGTCATGGCCGAAAGTCCGTATCAGGTGAACCTTCATTTTTTCTATAGCGACACTTGCTCGCACTGTTCAGACGAGAAAGTATTTTTGGAAGAATTGCAGTCAGACTATGACAATTTGGTCATCAAGCGCTACTGGATGGACAGCATGAATAATCCAAACATCGCTTATAACAATCAACTGCTCGATGACGTATCATCCACTTTCGAGCAAGAACCGGTGGTTCCCTTCACCGTTCTCGGCGGCAAGGCTTTCGCGGGTTTTAATGAAACGACTGAATATCTGATTCGGAAATATGTCATTAAATACACTAACGAAGTTCATGCCGATGTCGTGCAAAAAATTATCGATGGCGAAGAAATCGTCGCGGGGGATATTGATACGACGGAAGACAACGTTGTTATCTTGCCAATCCTTGGAATCGTCGATTTGAGAACCGTGTCGCTTGGCGCAGCCGCTGTCGCCTTGGGCTTTGTCGACGGTTTTAATCCTTGCGCGATGTGGGTTTTGCTCTTCCTGATCACTCTATTACTCCCCACCAAAGACCGAAAGCGCATTTTTCTCCTTGGGGGTCTGTTTCTCCTCTCCTCGGCGGTTTTCTATTTCGCTTTGATGATGGCGTGGATTAATACTGCTGGTTTATTGGCAGCTAGTCAGTGGTTTCAAATCGCGATTGGCGTTTTTGCCGTCCTCGCTGGCGGGTTTAACCTCTATCAATTTATCAAAAACATCCGGCAAAAAGATGTTGGATGCGAAGTTACGGATGAAACTCAGCGCGTCAAACTGATGGATCGCGTCAAGAGAATTGTAAATCAGAACAGTTTAATTTTGGCTATCATTGGGGTTATCGCATTAGCGATTATTGTCAATTTCATCGAGTTGGCCTGCTCGGCGGGCCTCCCCCTTCTCTTTGCCCAAATCTTAGCTTTTAATGGCCTTTCTGGTTGGTCGAGCGTAGGTTATGTCTTGCTGTATATCTTCTTTTTCATCCTCGACGATTTGGTGGTCTTCACAATCGTCATGCTGACTTTGAAAATCAAAGTCGTCTCAAATAAAATCGCGCGCTATAACCATCTCATCGGCGGTCTTATTATGATTGCTATCGGTATTCTGATGGTTTTCTTTCCTAACATTCTATTGCTTAATTTTTAAATTGTCTCATGAGCATATCGATATTTTTGTACTCCTTTTTTTGTTATAGTGAGATTAATTATTATGGTTATTTGATATGACTAATAATATGAAAAAGGAGAATAAAAATGGAAGACAACATTAACAGAATGCCGTTAATTGGTGACAAGGCTCCTGCCTTCACCGCAGTTACTACACAAGGGAATATTAATTTCCCAGAAGACTATAAAGGAAAATGGGTAATCCTTTTCTCCCATCCTGCTGACTTCACACCAGTATGCACCACGGAATTTATGACCTTTGCCTCAATGGCAGATGAGTTCAAAGCCATGAATACCGAATTAGTCGGTCTTTCAGTGGATTCTCTCTATGCCCATATCGCTTGGCTGAGAAAAATTCAAGAAATTGAATGGAAAAACTTCAAAAAGATCGAAGTCAAATTTCCATTGATTGAAGACATCCGCATGGATGTTGCCAGAAAGTATGGAATGATTCAGCCCAGCCAATCAAATACTCAAGCAGTCCGCGCCGTCTTTGTCGTAGATCCCAATAGTATCATTAGAACTATTCTTTACTATCCTCTTTCCACGGGTCGCAATTTTGACGAGATTAGGCGGATTATCCAAGCTTTGCAAAAAGCCGACACCGATAAAGTGGCGACACCAGCTGACTGGCGACCAGGTGATGATGTAATCATACCTACCGCCGGATCGTGCGGAACCGCCAAAGAGCGTATGGAAGATAAATCTGAGGATAAATATTGCCTTGATTGGTTTATGTGTTTCAAACGCGAAAACAAAAAATAGCATTTCTTAAATATTTAGTTAGGCGTGAATAAATCACGCCTTTTTATTTGTGCCTTACTACTTCAAATCGTTCCAAGGAGTATGGCTCATCGGAATCGATACCAGCCTTATGCAAAACAATTTTTAACTGCTCATTAACCGTGTTCACGCCCTCGAGGTTGGGAAGGAGCAAACCGCTACGCCCGCGATAGCGAACAATCACGCCGTATTTTTTTACGTCCAATTCCGCTGGCGAAGATATTCTTTCCGCCTTATTTAAAACGTCAACGCTATAAACAAGGTATGGTAATTCTTCTTTCTGCACGGGATCAAAGCGCGGATCACCCGTCCCTGATGAAATGGCATTTTGGATTATTTCCTGGGCGACGCAATCGGTGGTCGGACCCGTTGTGCCGATGCAGCCGCGCAAAGAACCATTTTTCTTTAAGCTGACAAAGACCCCTGCGCGAACTCCCTTTAGTTCTCCATTTGCTTCCTCATCGGAAATTGTCTTACCTGTTAAAACGTAAGTTTCCAAGGCCTTCCGCGCAAGCGAGGTATAAGCATCTTCATGCAATTTCGTTTTTTGGAGATGCTCGGTTTCCTTCTTGGCCCCTTGTTCACCGAAATCGCGAAGCATATCTTCTTCTTTGATTTTATATGAGGCGACCGCGTAGCCGACACCAAACGGCCCCTCGTAAGAAAGAAGTTTTGGGATGATTGCCAAGCGATCGAGCAAGCCGGCAAGAATGAGCAAGGAGCGAAAACCACATTCCCCAGCGCCTTCAATGATGGAAGGATCCATCGTGAAAAGGTCGAGGAAGGAACCCGAGGCAAGAGTGGTGCAAATTTTTTGATCAAAAAGCGGCCCCTCTTCGGCAAAACCGTATGGTCCTTCATCCTTCAGCATATGCGATAAGTCGCCGCTGGCGATAAGAACGTATTTCTTGTCTGGGTTATTAAAAATAACTTCTTGTATCACTTTGCCGTAATTATAGTGTTCGAGATTTGATAATCCCGAAAAAGAAAGGCGGACGGATCGAAAGTTTTGATAGTGTTGGTTGATGAAATACAAAGGGACCATTATCCCATGGTCGAGGCGATTGTTTTGTCTTCCGGCGGTGCCGGCCATAATATTCATTCTTTTAGCAAGGGTTTCGATTTGCGTGACGAGTCCCTTATCGTTATGAACTTCAAAAGTTAAATTAGGCGCTCCAAAGTCGGCGAAAGAACCATCTGACGATTGATTCTTCTCAATATGAAAATAATCAGCGTATGTCAATGCGTGAGGAGAAACAAAAAGAATCGTGTCTGGTTTTAAAACTGCGATTTCCTTAGCCACTTCTTGATAGGCCTCTATCGTCTTGATGATTTTTTGCTCTTCGCCCTTGCCGATATCGGGAACGATCAGCGGTGGGTGGGGGACGAAATAACACGCGAGAAGATTATTTTTCATATTAAACATTTCCAAGATGAATCTGTTTGATTCCCTGATTAATACCGATGGCCTTTGCGACCAATAAACTTTGTACGGGGGTGATTTCCGTTTCGCTCATCTTCCAAGCCGGGAAGAAGCGGTTGATATGCCACGGAACTTCAACCCCGAGATGATCGACAATCACCTTTGCTAATTCTTCTATCTGTTCGGGCCGATCGTTAAGCCCAGGAATCAAAAGCGTCGTGATTTCGATGTGAATACCGGCTTTTTGCATGATTTTCAGATTATCGATAATCGTCGTCAAATTTCCGCCGCAGTGCTTTTGGTAAAAAGAATCATTCGGACCCTTGATATCAATATTAACCGCATCGAGATACGGCAAAAGCATTTGTAGAGCTTTTTCGCTCATAAAGCCATTGCTGACCCAAACGTTTTTTATGCCTTTTTCTTTGGCGAGTTTCATCGTTTCCAAAGCATATTCGAAAAAGATTGTCGGTTCGCTGTAGGTGTAGGCGATTGAAGGAGTATTGTATTTTAGCGCCCGTTCCACATGTTCGCTCGGAGTGACAACATCGCCTTCAATTTCCAATGTGCCGTTTGGCATCTGCGATATTTCATAGTTCTGACACCACGGGCAATGCAAATTGCAGCCTTGGGCGGCGAAAGAATAAATTTTCGTTCTTGGCAAAAAATGATAAAGCGGTTTCTTTTCAATCGGATCGATGGCAGCGGAAATGCAAAGACCATAATTTAAGGCATAAAGCACTCCGTTGATGTTGGAGCGCACACGGCAAAGACCGCGGTTTCCAGGCCTGATTAAGCAGTGGTGACCGCATAGATGGCAGCGGACCGCGTCATCCGCGAGTTTTTCGTATAAAAGCGCTTCCTTCATCACTTGATATTTTACCCTAAATTCCATTTAGTCAAAACTTTATCAAATGCGACGCGCAAAATATTTTTGTGCGAATAGTACTTGTGTGTATAATATAGCCAAGATGAAATGGAAAAGGAGGTTCATCCATTATTTTCGTAGAATAGCGCCTGGCTTTCTAATAAAGAAAGTGACGAGGAACAAGGTTTTCGAAAGATTCGGCGGGTGCCTTGTCGGCCCAAGCGGTCGATAGAACGGGGACAAAACCATAGAGCCCCAATCATGCTTAGCTTTTTCATCTAAAAAATCGGTAACCGATTTTCATATAATGGATATTTATAAATAAATATGTGAATGTCTTTTTCCTGTTCGACACGGATTATCGCTTTATTAATGAGCGAATTCGCACTTAACAATTTTTTTGGTTATGGAAAAAATGGAGAAATTATATGGAAAACAAATTAGTTACCGATGATTTTGGTAAAAAACAATTTAATGAGAAAGTCATGCGTCAAAGTTTGCCCCTTTCCGTTTTCGAAAAATGGCAACAAGCCATTCGCAACGAAACGCAAATCGACCGTGAAACGGCGGACGCCATCGCCCATGCGATGAAAATATGGGCTATCGAAATGGGGGCGACACACTATTGCCATTGGTTCCAACCGATGACCGGCTTGACGGCCGAAAAGCACGACGCCTTCTTTCAGATGGACGCCGACGGTCAGCCAATTACCCGTTTATCGGGTAAGTCGCTGCTCAAAGGCGAAGCCGATGGATCGTCTTTTCCCAATGGCGGGCTTCGCACGACATTCGAGGCTCGCGGCTACACATACTTGGATATTACTTCTTATGCCTTCGTCCGAGGCCATGTCCTTTTTATCCCTTGTGTCTTTGTTAGTTACACCGGGGCGAAACTAGATCAGAAGTTACCTTTGCTCAACGCCTTAGAAAAAGTCAATGCCACGGCTACCGAAGTACTTCATAAAATTGGTTATCAAAACGTCAAAAGCGTGAAAGCGATGATTGGTTTG
>JBAZDT010000060.1:0-5013 GCA_041654325.1 Bacilli bacterium
TTCACGAGCAAGGAACGCTCGAAGAATACTATTTAAAGATGGCGATTCACGAAGCGACGCCAGAGCTCAAAGAGGATAAGGAAACGGCCTAGGATTTAAGATGAACGACATTAAGACACTGGTAATAATGCAGTTGAAAGATAAACTTGACCTCGGGTTTATCAAAGATAAAGCGCAATTGATACGCAAAATTGTCTTTTTCGTCCTCCGTTTTATTATCGTCGCTGGCATCGCATACGTTCTTTTCTATGTCTCGTCTTTTTTGCGCATCTTTCACAATTCACCTTTTATCCCCACTTCAGTGATGACGATGCTCCTGACAATTATGCTCGTCATCTCGACTTTCGCCTGCACGAGCGAGCTCATTAAATCCCTTTACATGGCCGAGGATAATCAAGTCCTCGTCACCTATCCGATCTCGGCGAATCGCATTTTCTTATCAAAGATTATTGTCTTCTATCTCTATGAGGTGTATAAAAACTTTACTTTTTCGCTGCCAATTTTTATCGCTTATGGGATGATTTCACCAGTTAATTGGTTTTTCTATATTTGGGTTTTCATCTCCTTTTTCGTCGTATCGATGATACCAGTCGTCTTAGGGGTCGTCCTGTCGATTCCCGGGTTTTTCATCACTCGCTTCTTCGCTCACTATCAAATCCTTAAAATCATTGTTTTCATCGCCATCCTCTCTGGCTTCATCTACCTGCTGGTGAGGCTGATATTATTGATTCCGGCCGAGATCAACATCCTCCACTATTGGGGGCCGATCAAGGTGTTGCTAAGCGACGTCACAAACGTGTTTCAAAACTATTTTAAGGCCGTGTATTACGTGGTGATAATGGTCGTCGGAAAGTACGATATCACGATGAAATACACATATTTAAATAATGAAGTTTGGCTCGTCTTATTATGTCTTGTCGGCATCTTGGCGGCGCTCTTCATGGCGGCTTACTTCCTGGCTCGTTTCATCTTTGTAAAGATGACAAGCACTAGTTTTGAATATGAAAAGCGCTTTAGGCTCAAGGCTTTACTGAATCGCCGCCTCCCGACTTTTTTGTCCTTCGTCCGCAAAGAGATTCGACTTCTTTTCCGCACTGGTCAATTCACGGCAAATTTCATCGCCACATATATTTCGATTCCTTTGTTTATCTTGCTCATCAATCAGATTTTTTCCTCGATGGACTTATACCCAAACGGCCAGTTTGCGGTTCAAGCTTTTAACATACTGATCATCATGCTTCCGCTTCTCGCTTCCAACAGCACAATTGCTACGATTTATTCCAAGGAAGGACGAACGGCTTACATGAAACGCACCAAGCCGGTGGAAATCGTTTTCCCTCTTTTTGCTAAGCTCATCCCCAATATCGTGTTCTCTGTCGCTTCGCTCCTCGCCTCTTTGTATATTTTCAACGCTCACATGCACTATCTCTCCAGCAACATCATCTTGCTTGCCGTCGCTCTGGTATTGATCCAAGTGGGGCACATTTTATTCTGCGCCCTCCTCGATTTGATGAACCCTCAAAACGAGCAATACGCCACTGCCGGCGAACAAATCAGCAATCCAAACGAGATCAAAGCGACTGTCTTCGCCTTCATCACTTCGTTTTTAGTCGCTCTCATCACGCTCGGATTATTAGTTGAAGAGCAATTCATGCCCTATCAGTCGTTCAACTATGCCTTTTTGAAGATTCTCCTCCTCAGCGCCGCATTCTTCGGGGTAGCCATCTATATGTTTGTCGCAAAAATCAAAGCGTATTATTACGATAGGATCAATTAAGATGAAAAAGTCAGTCATTCTCATAATCAGCACTCTGTCGCTAGTGGCCATCATCCTCATCGGCCTCCTCTTTCAGCGCGCAGAGGTATACAACGAAACCATTTATGTCCAAAAAGTCGTGTGCACGAGCATTCGCATCGGCGACGACTACTATGACACTTTTTGGAATGAGCGAAGCCAACGCTACTTGGTCGAAAATCCCGAGGAGCCCGAAAAGGAAGCACCGCTGCTTTTTATCGATCAGCTGACTATTGACGTCATCTATGAAATTCAACCGATGGACGCCTCGACGCAAACCGTGACTTTTTCGACTAATTCCGATGTTTCCATCGCCTCAATAGAAGAGGCGACCGGGCGCATCGTCTTTTACAAACCAGGCATCGCGACTTTTACCATCACCGCAAACGATAATAACAACGAATCGGCAAAACTGAAAATTCGCACCAAAACACTTGATGGTTAATTTTTTTTCACTAAGTGGTAAAATATCATTTGGCACGGACTAAGGTGCTGTCAACAAGAAATATTCTTGAAAGGAAAAATCAAAATGAGAAAAGGCGTTCTTATTCTACCCCTTATCGTCGTCTCTCTCGCTGGATGCGATCCGGTCACTACCGACAGCGGCAGCAGCGACACCAGCGGTTTGGGAGCACTTCTGAACATCGAGGTCGTTTCCGGACTTAAAGAAGAATACGTCCAGTATGAAATCGTCGATCAAAACGAAGTTATGGTCCTCGCCGAATACGAAAACGGATTTGAAAACGTCGGTGGCGATCAATTGACATTTGATCCGGGAATTCTCGACACTTCCGAAATTGGAAACTTTGATATCTCAATCTCATTATTGGATAAGACGGTTGAATGGAGTTACGAAGTGTTTGAAAACACCGGCATCGAAGGCATCGAAATTCCGGATTCAGTCAAAAACTACAATAACAATATTAAAGAGCAGAGCGAGGGCAACAAGCGCAAAGAATTCATGGATCGCGGACAAGGCTATTTTGTCGGCGATGACAATCCCTTCGTTTTTGTTCCTGTCATCTTCACCTATATCGATGACGAAGAATTGTTCGTCTACGGTTATCACAGCGTGTCGACCATCGATGAAAAACGCGGAGACGAATGGGTCCGCTTGGCGGCTGAAGGCGAGATAAGCGAAGTTGTCGCCATCGACGAATACGCCTCTTCATATGATTTCACCGAAGCGGCGATCGGCAAGTCTTATCGGCTGACCGTCAGACCTGCCGGAGAGCAATATGCTCTCGGCGATCAATTTGTCGTGTCGTTTGAGTTTACCGTCTGCGAAGGCTTTAACGTTTTTGATCAAGATGATTTATCGCACTTCGACAACGTCAATAGCTTATGGACGAACTACCGTACCGAAAAGGGCTGGGAAGTTCAAGATATCGACGGCCTGATTTTGCACAATGACATTAAAGTCAAAGCTTCGAACATACCAACCGGTTTCTTCTACTCCGAAGGCGATAGCGAAGTATCGAGTGGCGATGCCGACTACGACCGCGTCATCGGTTCGCTACGCGACAATGTCAATCTATATCACCGCGACATCGCTCCCGGGGAGGATTTTGTCTTCAATGGCAACTACTTCACGATCAATTATTCGACTTTGCCTTATGTCGTCAGAGAGTCTGGAAGAATTGATGCTTTGCCAGGATCGGTTATCTCGCATGCGACTCTCATAAAGGCGGGATACAATCGCACAGACGCCGACTTGGGCGATTACACCATGAAGAATCTCCGCATCATCGGCAACGCCAACCGCACTGAAGAAGGAGAAAAATCAGGCGGGGCCATCTTTACGAAACTTTTGAGCGTCGATTCGCATCTTTACAACCTCATCGGCACACAGTGCTTCACATTTATTCTCACTGAGCTCGCGGGACCCAACCCAATTATTGAAAAGACGCGTGGTTACGACTCGTTTAGCAGCATGCTATATAACTGGGGGACGAGCAATCTGCAAATTATAGATTCCGAATTCATCGGCGCCGGTGGCCCAATTATTATCGCTGACCATGTTTCTCCGGAAGCTGATGGTTCGGGAGGTAATCCTTCGGGAACATATTTCATAAATACGAAATTGGAATCAATCGTGACCGGTGGCGAAAACTGGTTCAAACTTGTACACGCTGATGCCGCTGTCACCGATATCGTTAATTTGGGTGAAGACGTAATTGCTCAATATGGAACGAATTCCATCACTAAATTAATAAATATTAATGGCACTGACGTCGCCCACTTTAATCTCATTGGAGTCGTCAAAAATGGTGCCGCTTCCGAACCCTCTTCAGAAAAAATCAGAGGAGTCATATCAATTGATGACGGGGTGGATCTTGATTTAAATGGTCCTTTTATAACCAATCCAGGACTTGTGGAAAATTTCCCTCCAGCCATGCCGCGCTTCCAATCGAGCAATGGCGAAATGGCACTAACCGAAGGCACAATCCTACTTAATCCCTTAGGCCAGCCAATTCCCAAATATTCCGAAACGCAAACCAACTATTTCACCGGTCCATACCTTAATATGTATGTGAGCGTCGGAACGGCACCGACTGATTTTACTGCTGGTTATATGGGTTTGGTGTTCGGCCTTCAAGAAAGATAACGGCCGACACTGCAACATTCGACATCATAGCATCAAAAAACGGAGCTCTTAAATAAAACGTGGAAAAACGTGGAATGATAGCTCCAACCCACGAAATCTCTTAAATTAAACGTGGAGAGGGTATGAAAGCAATTTCGTACCCTTTTTATATGGGCTTTTTCCATAAGTCATGATGAGCATAGCCCGTTTTCTAAACCGTTCGAAATTATGGTATCCGTAAGCTGATTTGATGATTGTTTTTAGCTGATTATTCAGGCTTTCAGCGATGACGTTTGTGTACTTCATTTGCCTTTGGCCTTTGGCGAGGCCATTCGCGATTTCGTTTCGCCATCGATGATAGGTCTTAGCGACCGTTTTTAAGATATCCGAAGTAGTGGCGTAAAGGCGACTCACAAGGCGATTAATAAAATTGACGGCCTCTTCAAAACTATAATAGTGATTCGCATAGCTAAACAGCTCTTGAAGAATCGCATATCCCGACCATAGATCCGAATCGAGCTTTAAACATTCCAATATCAGGTCGTCATAGTGAAAAACTTCGCCGGTTTTCGCATAGGTATAAAATTTATCGGGGACTTTGCTTGATCGACATATAAAGTACTTCCAGTGC
>JBAZDT010000060.1:5055-5369 GCA_041654325.1 Bacilli bacterium
AAGGCCGCCTTTCTTTGCTTTCGTGTTCATCGCCTTTGTCCTCAGGCGGTTGACGGCATTGGTAAGCTGCGCGATGACATGGAATAAATCGACGACGTGCACGGCCCTTTCGAAGTAGCGGCTTCTGACACTTTCGTAAGCGTCATACATATCGGAGATAAAAACTTTAACTATGTTAAGCTCGTTAGGATTAATCGATCCAAAATATTCCCTTAAATAAGCCATCTGACGGTTTTTGATAATATCGACGATTTCACCCTTTTCAAAGTCAGTCAGAACACAGACAAACTTTTGATTGATCTCCTCCGAGAAGC
>JBAZDT010000061.1:0-5260 GCA_041654325.1 Bacilli bacterium
TTCCTGCTTTAATTGAGGAACGTTTGACCCGTGAATTAAACGGAATTATCAACAACGGCTTCTCCGTCACCTATTTCATCGCTAACCGCATAATCAATAAAGCCAAGGAAGATGGCTACATGGTCGGCAGCCGCGGTTCGGTCGGCTCCTCTTTGGCGGCGACGATGGCTAATATCACCGAAGTCAACCCGTTAAAGCCACACTATCGTTGTCCGAAGTGCAAGCACCTGGAGTTTTTCGAAGATAACCGCTATGGTTCAGGATATGACCTTCCGGACAAGCTGTGCCCGGTGTGCGGAACGAAATATGTCAAAGATGGGCAAAACATCCCCTTTGCGACTTTCCTCGGCTTTAATGCCGAGAAAACGCCGGATATCGACTTAAACTTCCCGAGCGATTACCAAGCCAAAGCCCATGATTACACGAAAGTCCTGCTCGGCGAAAGCAATGTTTTCCGCGCCGGCACGATTGAAACTGTCGCTGATAAAACGGCCTATGGCTATGTCCGCGGATATTTTGAAAGAATGGGCAAAAACCCTGATGAGGTATCACGTGCGGATATCATGCATCTTTCATCGCACTTAACAGGCGTCAAGCGAACGACGGGTCAACATCCAGGGGGGATTATGGTCATTCCCGGCGATAAGGAAGTGTACGACTTCACACCGGTGCAATTCCCAGCCGATGACCGCGACTCGTCTTGGAAGACGACCCACTTTGATTATCGGGCCATCCACGATTCGCTCTTGAAACTTGACCTTTTAGGTCACGTCGACCCTCTTGCTTTGAAAATGATGTGTGAGATGACAAACATCAAGGCTGAAGATATCCCGATGAATGACGCGAAAGTGCTTTCCATCTTCTCGACCGACAAAGCCCTCAATCGCAAAAATAACTTCTTAAAGGTTGAAACAGGGGCACTGGCGATTCCCGAGTTCGGCACGGAATTCGTCCGCGGCATCTTGAGGAAGACAAAACCGAAGACGTTCGCGGAGTTAGTCATCATCTCCGCTTTATCGCATGGTGAAAACGTCTGGACGAACAACGCCGAAAATCTGATCGACAACAAAATCTGCAGCCTGAAAGACGTGATTGGCTGCCGCGATGATATCATGACTTACCTCTCTGATAAAGGTCTGCAGCCAAACATCGCCTTCGCCATCATGGAAGATGTTCGCAAAGGCAAGAAGGTCAAGCCGGAATTTGAAAAAATCATGAAGGCCCATAATGTCCCTGACTGGTATATTTCCTCATGCAACAAAATTAAGTACATGTTTCCGAAAGCCCACGCCGTGGCTTATGTGATGATGGCGGTGCGCGTCGGCTATTTCAAGGTTTACTACCCTCTTGAATTCTATGCGACGTTTTTCAGCGTTCGCAGCAAGCAGTATGAAATCGAGACGATGCTGAAAGGCGAAGACGCGATCACGACTCGCCTTGAGGAGCTGAGGCGCAAGAAACTCAACCGCGCCGAGAAGTTGAAACCAAAAGAGGAAGAAATTCTCAAAACTTTGAATATCGCTACCGAAATGGTCGAGCGAGGCTATAAATTCGGCAATATCGATTTATATAAATCGGAGGCTACGACCTTTACCACCGATCACGAAAAAGGAACGCTTATTCCTCCTTTCATCGTTTTGGATGGTTTAGGCGAATCGGCAGCGTATTCGGTCATCGAAGCCCGCAAGGAAGGAAAATTTCTCTCAAAGGAAGATCTGCTGTCGCGGACTAAGCTCAACGGCACAAATCTCGACGATCTTGACAAGCTTGGCGTTTTGCATGGATTAGGAGATACAAATCAAATCTCAATATTTGAATTTAACTTTGACTAATTTTCGTTTATGATAGTTAATTGTAGTTTATCTCGGGACGTAGCACAGCTTGGTAGTGCGCTTGGTTCGGGACCAAGAGGTCGAGGGTTCGAATCCCTCCGTTCCGACCATTATGCGCTCGTAGCTCAGACTGGATAGAGCACCACCCTCCTAAGGTGGGAGTCGGACGTTCGAATCGTCTCGAGCGCGCCAAAAAAGAAATTGATTAATGAATTTTGTAGAGCGGGGAAATGCAAAATGAAAAAGTACCGAATTGCCGCAATATTGATGATCTTTCATGGAGGATTTGTCGAAATTGGCGGATGCCTCGCTTTAATACCAATGTTAATTCTCGGCCCGGATAGCGGTTTTGATATTTCACAGTATTTTTCTTTTGTAATTCCTTATTTTCAAGAGCATTTGAACCTGATGATGATAATTTCTGGCATCTATGGGGTTATTCGCCTTGTGGGGGCCATCGCTCTTCTTAAGAATTTGAAGTGGGGTCTTGCCCTATCTTTCATCGTCACGTTGTTATCACTGATCTTGATGACTTTCATGCTTCCGGCCGGAATTCTCGACGGCGTGTTGGCGGGAGCCACTTTAATCCTCCTGCTGATTGGCTATTACGGCTCGCAAAAAATCATCTCCCCGAACGTCTAATGTTCTTTTGCGAATCGTTTTCCTGATTGGAATTAACCATCTTTACAGTGTTGCTAAATAATTACTTTTTTGTTAATTTTAGCCATTTTTGGCCTCTTCATGCTAAAATGCAACCGTAAGTTGCGGAATTGAAAAGCAGACTTGGTAGATGCAACCGCACATTAAAACCTAGAATATGGGTGTTTGGTAAAGGGGGATTAACTTATGAACATTGAAATTGCCGAACGGCTTATCAAACTTCGCAAAGAAAAAGGCTTGTCACAAGAAGAATTAGCGGAAAAACTCGGACTGTCGCGACAGGCGGTCAGCAAGTGGGAGCGCGCAGAGGCGAGCCCAGATACCGATAATCTTATTTGTTTAGCGCGCATCTATGGCGTTTCGCTCGATGAACTGTTGAACACCAGCGATAGCGTTGACGACATCCTTAAGGAACAAGTAAAAAAAGAACAAGAGGCCGACGAAGCTAAAAAGAAGGATTTCGTCCACATTGGCAAAGATGGCATCCATGTCGAGAGCTCTGACGGCGAGGAAGTCCACATCAGCGGTGATGGAATCTTTGTAAAAGACAAGGAAGATGAAATCAAATTTGGCTGTGGGGACAACCATCATGGAAAACCAACAAAATATGAGATTGTCAAAGGAGCCATCAGCGGCTCGCTAGCTGTCTTGATCACGGCCGCTTTCTTGCTCCTCGGTTTCTTGCTTCCCGATGGCAAAGGCTGGACGGTTGGTTGGATTCTCTTCCTATTTATCCCGATTATCCTTTCGTTGATGTCGGCGATTTACCATCGCATGTTTACGAAATTTGCCATGCCAGTGCTCGTGGTCGCCGCCTATATGTTTGTCGGCATGCAATATGGTTTGTGGCATCCTTTCTGGCTACTCTTCCTATTGATTCCGGTTTACTATACTGTTTTCGGTCCGATTGACAAGTTATCGAAACACCGTCGATACGAAAAAGCATGTGACAAAGACACCATTGATATCGATGTCGAAGCTGGGAACGACGACTGACGCGAAGTTAATTGATTAATAAGGGCCCTTCGGGGCCTTTATCATTTTTCTCACACGCGGATAAATCGTTAGGTATAATATGGGCATGTCAGAAGTCACTAAACTATTGAAAACATACGTTTCAAGTTTTATCGCCGGATTATTGGTTGTTCTTGGAGCTTCGATATATCTTCTTTTATTTGCTTTTGATTTACGGCCAATCGGGGCGGTGATGTTTGCCTCCGGACTTATCGTGATTCTCATCTTTGGCTTTCATCTTTATACCGGCATGATCGGCTATGCTTTTAGCAAGGATAAAGCTTCGCCTTTAAGCCTTCTTATCGTGCTGTTAGGCAATGCCACAGCGGTAATCGCCATCGGCTATCTGTTTTCCTTGCTGCGCCTTACGGGGTGGAATGCCCTCTTTGATATCGTGGATGGAATCGCCGATAACCGCGCGGTGGGAAGCGGCGAGGAGTGGTATCGGGCGATTATCAATGGTTTCTTTTGTGGCATCTTTGTCTTTCTCGCTGTCCACTCCTACAAAGTCGCCAAGCCGACATGGCTTAAGATCCTCGGTGTCGCTTTCTTCATCAGTCTTTTTGTACTTGCCGGGACGGAACACTGCATCGCTAATATGTTCTTCTTTTCTCTTGGCTCAAATTGGAATGTCGGGACTCTTTTGAACACTGGTCTTGTCATCATCGGCAATTCTCTCGGGTCGCTCTTTATTTGGTTTGTGCTTTCTTCTATTGAAATCGCCCGTCAAAAAAGATAATATATTTTAGTCGTCTTTGACGATGCGGGGCTGTAGCTCATCTGGGAGAGCGCTTCCATGGCATGGAAGAGGTAGCGAGTTCGATCCTCGTCAGCTCCACCAAGTCGCCACTTAAAGCCACCTTGACGCACATGCGCAGGTGGTTTTTTTATGGGTTTCATAAACGTTTCTTTTCTTAATTGTGGTTATTATCTATGATAAATGATATAACTCACGCAATTTTGCTCAAGAGTCAGATTTAAAGAGGAAAGACGATGACGGAATTTCAAAACCTTGTTTATGAAGCCGCGAAGTTAATACCTTTTGGGAGAGTCGCGACTTATCAAGATATCGCTAGAAAAATCGGTAGGCCAAAAGCCACCCGTGCGGTCGGTAATGCTTTGCATCACAATCCTCAGATGATCATCATCCCGTGCCATCGCGTTGTGAACGCCCAAGGCAAATTGGCGGTGCATTTTGGCTACCGCGGTCTAAAAGGGCAAAAAGAACTTTTGGAAAGAGAAGGAGTCAAGGTTATCAATTATCAGGTAGACTTGGAAGTCTATCGAGCGGCGTCGCTTTGATGCCACGAATCTGACTAATCTCTCACTTTTGGTTAGCAAAGCGCTTTCGCGCGTGCACAATCTTATAGAAAAATGCCACTTCGTCAGTTAAAATGAATAATGGTTTAACAAAGGAGATAAATATACATGTCAAAAATTGCAAAAGTCCACGCTCGGGAAGTAATCGACTCACGTGGCAATCCAACGATTGAAGTTGAAGTGACGACAGGTTGTGGCGCTTTCGGAAGAGCAATCGTTCCAAGCGGCGCTTCTACCGGCGAACGCGAAGCGCTCGAACTTCGTGATGGAGACAAGAAAAGATTTGGCGGCAAAGGCGTTTTAAAAGCCGTCGCCAACGTTAACGACATCATCGGGCCAGCCATTTACAAGATGGATGTCCGCGATCAGAAAGCTCTCGACCAGAAATTGCTCGAACTCGACGGGACGAAATTCAAGTCTAACCTCGGCGCGAA
>JBAZDT010000062.1:0-5229 GCA_041654325.1 Bacilli bacterium
GCCAATTCCCATCGAGGACTTAAAGGTCGAAGAAGTGGTGACTGTTTGATTAAAAGGAAGCGAACTATCGAGATCGGCAAGCGAACGGTAAATGCCGGTCGTATCGCTGACGACGGGGTTTTCCACATAGTCAGGATTATAGGAGAAAGTGTATTCGCCGACGCTTCCTTGGACGCAGAAGACGTGGATAGATCCATTGGCGCGCTTATGGCTAGCCAAATCACTGATATAGGTGTTGGCGCCACCGTCGCTCGTCCAGTGCGTGCCCCCGTCCATCGAATCTTGCTGGACGATTAAAAAACCGATGCGCGTTGCACCATCAAAACCAGTCGTGTTGCCGGTTTTCCCGCCCACGACATCACTCGCGCTTAAATTGATATCAGCGATTCTCCCTGACTGCAAAATATTGTTGCTCGTCCCACCGATGCTGTTCATCCAGTCGGTGGACATTTCGTGGAATAGGTTTTGAACTTCGCTGTTCGAGGCACAGTAAATTGACCCTTCAAGATCTTGTGGGGCATTTTGCCAAATCCAAATCGCGTAATCGCTATATTCTTGAATCGAAGATGCATTGGGTCGCAGATAGTGGATGTAGAGGTGATTGTTTTCCGACCAGGAATTTAGCCAGACATCGTAGTCTTCGATTTCGGAAACGCTGATTGGCGTCGAATCCTCAGAGCCACTCGTTAAAGAAGACGTATCGCTGGTGCTTCCATCGCACGAATACGCAAGCATAGACACCAACAATAAGCCACCTATCTTGGTGATTTTTTTCATAGCCTACTCCTTATGTGATTGTTTATAATTGTTAAGCGGAATATACCGACCACGTGCCGGAGCAACCAGGGTCACCCCACAGCACCGTTTCATCAATTGTGAACAAATTATTGGTTCCAGCGTCGGTAAAACTTAATTCGATGGTTTTGGCGCCCCAATCAGCGATTGGGTCGGTAGGGTTTACTCTCGCAAACATGAAATTGGCGTAACTGCCTGGAACTTCGTAACTATAAATATCGCCGCTTACCAAGGTCATGCGGTTACCTGGCCATGTCGTGTTTGGCAGTTCTTCGCTATCCCACATGTGAATCGCCGGTAGTCCACCGTCTACTTTCCAGAATTCGGGAATGTCGACATAGAAGGTTTTTGGTGGAATGACAACCACCTCAAATTCCCAGCTGGCGTACAAGGTCATGTTCATCATGACGATGTCGACGGTAAAATCCCATTCATCCATGCCGTAAAGATCGGCCGCCCAATATTTGAACGTATAGCCATCCCGAGAAGGATCGGCAGGTTTTGTCACTTTCGCGTTGGCGTACACCGTCTGCGATGCCGGGCCGGCGGGAGAGCCCGAATAATTTAAATCAAACGACACGGTGTACTCAATTGTCGTGTCGATGGAGGGATTTGATGAAACCCCGCTACTTTCGCCACTCGGGCCACTTTCGCCACTCGGGCCGCAGGATGCTAGGCCTAGAATCAATACAATGGCCGGCAAGAAGATTTTCGTAAGTGCTTTGTTCATAATTCGTACCTCATTTCAAATTTGTTTATTGCACGTTATTAATTTTAATTAGTAATTATCCTGAACATCTCTCCAATAGGAGGATAACGCCGATGGCGAGAGCTGGACCGATGACGACGTAAACAAAGAAGAGAAAAACCTTAAATCCTTTTGATAATTTCTGAGGTCCGTATTCTGGTTTAGGATTTCCTTGCTCATCGTAAGCCGAAACGATTTTCTCATCATGATGATGTTTCTTGTTATTTTCGTTGTTTTGCGAAGACATACTTATATTATAATTTCAAATCAATAAAAAAAGCATCCATTAAATAGGATGCTTTCATTATCAAGAATTAGGCCGTCTTCCTTTTGCGGCTCAGCAAGTAGAAACCTCCGAGCAAGGAAATGGACACGACGCTGACGATGATGATTAAAAAGTATCCACTGTTCGCATTGCGAAGGCTGTTATCGGATGTCTCGATGTTGCCTGCGAGATGTCCGCCGGCATTAAGGGTGGACAAGGCACTGAATTTGGTCCAGCCGTCAACCGTCGTGCCGGTTCCTTTATCGCTTGAGTATCCGCTCGTTCCCTTGCCGCTATAATCCCAGATGGAGATGGTCGCCAAATCGCCGCTGATTTTCCACGTTGTATCCGCCTTCTTAAAGAAGGATAATTCCATTTGTTCAAAAGCATCGTAACCATTTGTCGCGCTGCTCGAACAAGTCAAATAGCCTTCAAGAACGAGTTTCAGAAAATTGCCGACTGGTGTCGTGACCGTATCGGCTACGATGCCATTAGATAAAGTGCTCCAGTCGTTTCCGACATAAAAAACTTTGCTATTATCACCGACAGCCCAAGTATGGGTTCCGCTTACATTCCACAATGTCCCGCGGTTAGCGGAAAGGCGGGCGACGCGAAGATATTGGCCAGCGGTCAAGACAGGAATGTCAAAATAGGCATAATAGAAGCCTGCCGCCACTCCGGAGTTCTCAACCCATCCAGATGGGGCCACAATTCGCGTTGTGTTGCTGACTAAACTGCCGTACTGGAGACAAACCAAAGCCCCCGCAGCTTCATAAACTCCCCGATCGAGCCAGACTCTCATCTTGCTATTGTTGATGCCAGTGGTTGAAGCGTTATCCCAATTTATCGTCGCCGAAAATACGCTTCCAGCGGTGTTGTAGGTAATTTTGAATTCGTATGAAGCGGCAACCTTGATGTTCCCGCCGTTATCGGTGAAAGTGTTATCGGATTTGCATCCTCCGCTGAGACCTGAGTAACCGATTACTCCTCCCCAATCATTGTTGGTGTTGAGTTTGAATTCGTCGTCAACGGCGAGGACGCCGATCCATTGATATTCAGTTCCGCCGATGCTGACAAGTTCGTGAGATTCACTAGCGAGACTCCATCCGTTAAAAGAGCCGACCAAATAATAGTGTCCCGCGACATAAGCGTTCGCTTCCTTGGAATTCAAAGTTGATGAAAGGCTGACGCCGATTCCAGTTGCCATCGCAGCCAACAGGCCAAGAACGGCAATTTTTGTCCACTTCATTTTTTTCATTGAGGATTCTCCTACTTTTTTATTCCTTTTATTAACTAGTAAGCATTGTTTATAAAATGTCGTATTTAATACATATTATTTAAATTGCATTTTTTCTGTCAATTGTCAGAGGCGATGAAAGCGCTACCAAGTTTACTAATCGTTCCGTACTTAAATGTTAACATTTAAATAGTGAATAAGAGTGATGTATACTTTTGATTAAAAGTAAGAGAAGTGCCGCTGATATTGTAGCTTCCACCGGTATACCAGGACAAGGAATCAAACCTTAAGGTTGAAGAAGCCGCGGAAGCAAAATTGATGGACCCGGTCGTTCTTCCGTTGACAAAATAACAGATCTCGGCATTTGTGCCAGAGCCCTTAACCCATAGGCCGATTGCGTTACCGCTGACCCACGTCGCCATGAAGCCGGAAGTGTCGGCGGCATAGGCGTAACGGGAAACATAAGAACGAGCGTGCACAGCCTCTTTATATTTATTGAAATAATTCAATAGTTGAACCTTTCTTTCGTATTTGAAGGAGTTGGTTCTATCAGGGCTCTTATACGAGTTATGGGAGACGATATAGCCGTACATCGTGACGACTGGATCAGCGAACTCTTTTAATTCCGGATGCGCGGGATCATATGGGACCAATCTCTCTTCTTCTGGCAGGGCAGCGTTTTCCGCGACGGTCATTTCGACTTTGGTGCGGAAAATTTCTTCGCCGGCGTGCAAGAAGGCGATGCCTTGCGACATGATTACGGTCGAGTTGACCGCCACCGAGGCCGCGGCCACGTCATAGATTGATGGTTCGACCGCTCCGGTGCCGTCTCCGAGAGTGTAGTTAAGTTGATCGAATAAAGTGTAATTATCATGGCAACTCGCGTAGTTAACCGTTTGATACGGGTTAGCGCCGATAATTTTGTTGTCGCCATGCCAGCCTTTGAGCATATTGGCGACGGTCGTCTTTGTTTCCGCGCTAGCATCGCTTTGCGATATAAAACCGTAACCCGGTAACGGTGGCCCGCCCCATCCTTGGTCATTTCCCCCACGGATGGCGTTACGCCCCTTGTCGTTAAATGCGCCCAAGATACCCGGGCTAGTGGTCGTTGGGTTGAGTTTGCTATAGACATTGCCGGTGTCGGATGGATTAGATGAGCTGCTGCCCGAGAAACCGGCCCAGCCTTCACCATAAGTGACAAAGTCGGGATCGACGCCGTGCAAAACGTCTTTGACTTGGCGCATCGTCTCGACATCGATTAAACCCATCAGGTCAAAGCGGAAACCTTTGATTTTGTAAGTCTCGGCCCAGAACTTGACCGAATCAACGATTAATTTACGCATCATCGGCGCTTCGCTCTTCGTGTCGTTGCCAACCCCGGAAGCATTCGTGTAAGAACCATCTAGATTGGTTCTGAAATAGTATTTTGGCATGATTTTCGTCAGATTCGAAGAAGCGACGCTGGCGACGTGGTTATAGACAACGTCCATGATGATACGTGTCTTGTTCGCATTGGTGGCAAAAGCTTGGACGACCTCGCGAAATTCCTTGACGCGGAGCAAGCCGTTTGTCGGATTGAGCGAATAACCGCCTTCGACGACATTGAAGTTCGTCGGGTTGTAACCCCAGTTATACGATGGAGCCGCTTCGTTGTTGTCGTTATCGTAGAAGGGGAGGATTTGAACGGCGTTAACACCTAATTCTTCAATGTGGTCAAAACCGGTCTTAACAGTTACCTCACCTTCAGTGTAAGTTGTGCCTTTTTCGATGAATCCGGCGAATTTACCGGCTTTTTCCGGCGTTCCACCCCACGAGTCATCACTCGTCAAATCGCGGACGTGGACTTCGTAAACCGTTAAGTCGGTCGGATGTTCGATATCGTATCCTTCTACGCCATCCCAGACGTCAGGAATCGCATCCCATCCCTCGGGAATTACGCTTGGATCATCAAAATTGACAACCTGGCCGCGCACACCGTTAATACCTGCTGATTTGGCATAGGGATCGACGACTTCGTTGGCCCCGGCAGAATTGGTGACGACGTAGTTATAGTAGGCACCGTGCAAATTGCCTTCAACGCGCACGTGCCATACGCCTTTGGCTTGGAGTGTCATTTCGTATGGGACGAACCAGTCGTTGGCTTCTTTTGGAGGATCGTAATAATTGCTCGGAGTTCCTAAAAAG
>JBAZDT010000063.1:0-5206 GCA_041654325.1 Bacilli bacterium
ACCGAGAAGGATAGTCCCATGGCTTGGTTTGGTTCATGATACGGATCTTGGCCGATGATGACGACTTTGATATCTTCAGGGGCAGTAAGATTAAAAGCGTTGAATATTAATTTCCGAGGAGGATAAACTATGTGCTTTGAGTATTCCTCATCCAAAAAAGAATGAAGACGTTTGGCGTACTCCTTGCCTGCGATTGATTTAAAAAAAGAATCCCAGCTCATAATGTTGTGTCTCTAACATTTTATTATATTGCCAAATTGATACAATGTATAATTAGCATAAGGATTTATTGATGCATGTTTTATTCGTGTTTAATCACCCCGCGCCTTACAAAGTAAGACTTTTTAACGAACTCAGCCGCACAATAAAGGTGACGGCTCTATTCGAACGCTTAAAAAACCGCGACCGCAATTCTCATTTCTACGACAACAATGAGATCAATTTCGAGACGGTCCATATTCGTGGGATAGACCTTGGCAAGGAGAATCATTTTTCAAGCGGAATCGTCAAACACTTAAAAAGCCACAAGTATGATTTAGTGATCATGAATGGTTGGCACACCTTCAGCGAGATGATAGCAATTGATTATCTTAAAAAACACCGCAAACCATACGTTTTTTATATAAACGGCGGGCTTATTAAAGAAAATGAAACGACCTTAAAAAGAAGAATTAAACGACATTATATCTCTGGCGCATCCTGGTATTTTTCACCCGATGAAAACTCTAATCGCTATTTGATATATTATGGTGCTGAAGCCAATAAAATCGTCAACTACCCCTACTCGACAATTTATCTAAACGAAATCTTGTCTTCGTCTTTAAGCCGGCAGGAAAAGGATATTCTTCGCTCTAAACTCAATTTACATCATGAGAGAATTTTCGTTTCTTGCGGCCAATTCATACCCCGCAAAAATTATGAGAGGCTGATTTCTTATTGGAGGAATCGCCCAGACAACGAATTGCTGCTCATCATCGGTGGCGGGCCACAAAAAAGAAAATACCAAAATCTCATTGCGAGATATAGTCTAAAAAATGTTAAATTGATCGACTTTGTCCCTCGCGAACAGTTGTTTTCCTATTTCCAAGCGGCTGATGGCTACCTTTTCCCAAGCAAGGAAGATATTTACGGGCACGTGATCAACGAAGCTCTCTCACAGGGGCTGCCCGTCATCTCAAATCAACATGTAAATTCGGCATTGCGACTGATCAAAGACGAGAAGAATGGATACGTCATAGATTTTGCGGATGACACCCAAATTGATATGGCGATTGAAGGCCTCGCAAGAAACGGTGACATGACAAGCGAAGCGCTGAAGACCGCTCGTGAGAACACAATTGAGATAATGGCCGCCGCCCATCTTAAGGCATTTAATGATTGGACCACAAAAGAATGAGAATTATCTATTGTTCACAGGCGATGAAAGATAGTGATTTTAACAATTTTGTTAAAAATGCGAACTGGGATATCAATCCAAGCAATCAAAATTTTCATTTGCGCTTGATCCGCGCCCTAGCTTCACAAGGCCCGATCACGGCTGTGACTTTGCGCCCATTTTCCATCGGTTTGTTTGATGAAAGACTTCTTTCGGAAGCCATTTCTAAGGACGAGGATATCATCTTTAAATATTCGTCAGATAAAGCGACGCGTTTCTATCAACTGTTTCAAAGAGGGCTCTCTTTGAGAAAACAAATCAGCCGTGAGATCAAAGACAGCAAAGAGGAAGTTGTTTTTGTCGTCGACGCCTTAAAATATTCACTGGCGAAAGCGGCCATTAAAGTAGCATTAAAGTATCGTATAAAGATTTTTGCAGTTATTACTGATAACCCGCGTCTCTTATCCGGAGTGTCAAAGACGTATATCAAGACAGTTGAGTCGCTCTTTCGCCATTATGACGGATTTTTAACTTTGACCTTGAAACTTAATGACTATGCAAACCGGTTTAAAAAACCTAACTACACTTTTGCAGGGCTGGCGGAGTCGACTTCTCCTTCTAAAATCAAAATCACGAAACCCTATTTCTTTTTTGGCGGAGCTTTGTATGAGCGATATGGAGTTATGAATCTCATCAATGCCTTTAAAAAAGTCAAAACCGATTATCAACTTTTAATCGCCGGTCACGGGCCATTAATCGAAGCCATAGAAGTCATGGCTAAAGAGGATTCCCGAATTCGCTATCTCGGTTTGCTCAGCAAAGAAGATTTAATTAGCTATCAGTGCTCGGCAGTATGCAATATCAACCCTCGACCTTTTGATCAAAAACTCGATGATTATTCCGTACCTTCGAAGGTTTTAGAATACTTATCCGTTGGCGTTCCTTTAATATCGACGATGAACGGCGCTCTTCATAAGCAGTTTTGTGGGGAAGCCATCTGGATAAAAGATGGCGGTGAAGATGAACTTCGCAAAGCGATGGAGCTCTTTCTTCTTTTTAATCCAGAAGACATCAAGAAAAAAGCTCTTCTCGCTAAAGAAAAGGTTCTTTCCATTTACGGCCTAGAAATTCAAGGTCGCGCGATTTACGATTTTATTGCCGTCAACAATTCTTCTTCGAGCAATTGAGCAACTTTATCAAGTTCGTAATTATCATCAAAGTATTGTCGATTAAGAATCCCCATTCTGTCTTTTTCTGATTTCGATAATTCCATCATTTTTGACATCGCCTGGCTGATTGCTTGCGGATTTTCGTCACTCAATATGGCGCCCCCGCTTGCGATTAAAACATCGCGACCATCTCCGCTGATAACGCCAATGATTGGTTTTCCGGATTTTAGGTAATGAATTAGTTTATTAGGAATGGTCTTTCCGACCGTCCCTTGATTTTTCAAAGCCACGATCAAGGCATCAGCGTTTTGATAAAAGCGCTCGGCCTGTTCAATCATCAAAGGTCCGTGATACGTAACAATACCTTCTAAGCGATTGTTAGCAATAAGTGTTTTCAACTTTTCTGATTCTTGACCCATCCCAACAAAATGAAGTTCAAAATCCCCTCGATTTGCCAATAATTGTCCAGCTTTTGCAAGGTTTTCGATTAATTGAAGACGTCCGATATTCCCGACATAAACGAAATTGTGCGGCTTGCTAAAGACAAGAGGATCAAGTTTTTCTTTTGACGATAAGGCTGGTTGAGGAAGGTTGGCAAATGGCCGATTATCAATTTTTAAAACGTCCCGGAAATATTCGATAAAGGATGGCGAGGAGACAAGAATTCGATCACAGCCAAGATATAGTTTGCGGCTCCAGTTAAAAAGAATCTTGTAAATGAGCGAATCCTTTTTGACCGCTCCTGTGACAACGGTTGACTCCGGCCATAAATCAAGGCAGTGCAGTACATGTTTGACGTGATGCTTTTTCGCATATAGAACTGCTGGGGCGATGGATATAACAGGGGAAAGCGATATCGATAAAACGACATCGTATTTCTCTTTTATCTTCCGCACATAGGCTTTGGCGTTGCGATGAAAGGATAGATAGTTTCGATATATCGAAAGACGGCTCTGCTTGCGCGGATATAGGTTAACGCGATGAACGTTGACGCCTTCGATGACCTCATTGTGAACGTTGCGGTATTCGGGGAGTATCTGATTAAAACAATAATTAGGTTTTCCAGTTACAACATTGACGCTATGCCCGCGGCGAACTAAAGCTGCGGCCAAATCGGAAACCGTAAAACGCTCAGGATAATAGAATTGACAAACGATTAATATTTTCATGCCGACTTCCTAATTACTATCATATAGTATCGCATATTTTCGCTTGGCGATTTATAAAAAACTAAAAATCGATGATTTTTGATTAGTTACACCCTATAATTTATTTACGATGCACGACACAACGCGAACAAATGTTATTGTTAATTTGACTCGAACGGTCGTTTTGACGATTTTGTCTTTCATCACCTTTCCTTTTGTGTGCCGTGTTCTCGGCGACGAAACGATTGGCCTTTATACATGGGCTAACACTTTCGTCTATTATTTTCTCATCTTGGCCCGCATCTCAATTCCAAACTTTGCAATTCGCGAATGCGTTCGCGTCCGGGACGACAAGAAAGCTCTTAGCAAGAAAGCTCAAGAATTTTTCATTCTTCAAGCCATCACGACCATTCTTTCGTTTGGTTTAATGCTCATCTTTGTCTTTTCGGTTAATTCATTGCTCCAAGAGCGCGAGATCATTTTCATCCTCAGCGTTAATTTTTTAGCGGGTGTCTTCTCTTTTGAGTGGATTTATATCGCCCTCGAAAAGCATTTCTATATGGCGATGCGCTCAATTATTATATTGACGATCAGCGCAATACTTATTTTCGTCTATGTCCGCTATCCAGAGGACTTGTATATTTATGCGTTTTTCACGGTTGGCGTAACCGTTCTTACCGTCGCGTCCAATCTCATTTATCTTCCAAAGTTCATCTCCTTTAAAAAGGAAGGGACATATGATTTCAAATCATATATCAAACCGCTGCTTGTTCTTTTCACCATCTCGGTTGTCTTAGCCCTCTATAATCAGAGCGATGCCTTTATCCTCGGTTTCCTAAATGCCGATAAAGCGGAAGTCGGAAGTTATTCCGTTGGTCTAAAAGGCGTCGATGTCATCATCGCCATCACGACTTCCTTAAGCATTGTTTTCATGCCGAGAGCGAGTTATTACTATCAATTAGAAGATAAGCATTTCTTCCACAATCTGACCAAGTATTCGATGAATATCACTCTTTTTATCGCCATCCCCGCTATTGCGACGATGACGACTTTGAGCGAACCAATCACGCGTTTGATATCGGGAAACTATGCGATCGGTGGCATCGGCGATTTTCAAGAGTCGTGGACGATTCTTGTCATCCTTGCGTCGCTAATGGTCACTTATTCGATTGGCGACATTATATACACCCAAGTCCTCATTCCAATGAAAAAGGAAAAAATTTACCTCGCCACAATCGTCATTGGCGCCGCGCTTGACATCGCTCTTTCAGTGGTCCTCGGCTTGCTTGTTTTCACGGATCATCCGGCAATCGGGGTCGCTATAGCGACTGCGGCGACCGACGCATTGATTATCGCCTTTTTACTCATCAAGACGAGTAAGTGGACGAGCAAAGCTCTCTTCAATTTCAACACTTTAAAAATATTCTCCCTCGGCGCCGTTGTCGCACTTATCTGCTATTTCGTCGGTCCGCTTTTATTCCAAACGTTTATGAACGAGAGCAATAATGACTTCC
>JBAZDT010000064.1:0-3475 GCA_041654325.1 Bacilli bacterium
TCTTCGCGTAGAGCAATTCACCGACAAAGCCACCCAAAAAGGAGTAGCCGATCGCTGGGAAAATACCAGACCAATCAACACCGTATTTCTTTAAACCCAGCATGATTTCTACCTTCGTCGCGAAGTTATATTTAATCGGGGTGAAAACACTCCCGGCGATGACGTAGGTGTCCTGATAGTTTTGGTAGCGGCCATTAATAACCATCCACCAATTAGCCTCGTCGATGGTTCTTGTCGATGTTTCGATGCACATCCAATAGCCGCAGACCAAAAACAAAAGGGCCAAAAACAAAGCCACCCATTTCCACGCTTGGCGACTTCCGGTCGCTTTGAGGACGAGGAGGCGAAGTAATGAATAAGCCAACAAAGATATTCCAAGGGTCGAGATGATGCCAAAGAGAATGAACATATTCGTTTCTAAGATTAAGGAGATGCTGTAGAAGATAACGGAGATAATCGCCCCAAAACCGATGAGTTGCATACCGCGTTTGATACTGTCGCGAGATAAAATTGCGCTCAGGCCGGAGAGAGAAAAGAAGCAGGCGATGACCACATAACGGAAATTGACGCGCCACGAAGCGTCCCAATAACCATAGCACCACAGCGACAGTTCGCGAAGCGCTTCTGGCGCTTGGCTCATCCGAAAGAGCATCGGACCTAAATAGGCAAAATCGTAGGCGATATGGTCGACGATCATCATGATGATCAAAAGACCGCGAAGGAGATCTATTTCGAAAATGCGCTTGCGCTTACTTTTCTTTTCCCGCGAGGGCAAGAAAGCAATTCCGCGCCTCTCAATGCTTAATTCCATAACATAAATATAGCAAATCAATGGCTTAAGACGTAGCAAATAAAACGGACGAATCTAATGATTGATGTTAGCTTCGGGAAAAATCTCTTCGTGGAGAGCATCGATTTCCTTGAAATATTTTATAAAGCAGCGGTAAAAGCCTTTGGCCTCATCGGTAATATAAGGAAGCTTTAAATCGGTGTTGCTCTCGATCTTTTCAAAATCATAAGCGCCACTAACGCGCCATGAATTCAAAAAGCCGATGCTGATGGCATCAGTCGGACAATAAAAAGAACACCGCATGCACATCTCGCACTGATGGCCGAAAATGATTCGCTCGTCGTTAATACGAATATTGCGCGTTGGGCATTCACGGACACATTTTAGACATCTAATACACTTTGTCATGTCCGTTCGGTAAAGGTAAGAGTTAAGCGTGGCTCCTGGTCTTTGGATGCCGAGGACCCAAGCGATTAAATTATAAAGCGGATTCGTCTTTAAAAAGCGTGGTCGATTGGATAAGACCAAATGGGTGACAAGACGACTGTACTTGCGATTATAAAGGATGATTTCCTTGACGAAAGCATCATCGAATCGGAAGTGGATATTGTATGGCATCACAAAGTGATAGTCGCCGAAAGCTTGGCATTTGCCGCGCCTTAAAAGGCGAAGAATCCGCCGGCTCGAAGCGTTGTTGATTTGCAGCGTTTCGCCCGAGGTCTTAAAGATGAAATACTTAATATTTTTAGGTAGGGCCAGCCTTTTAATATAGCGATAGAAAAAGCGTGGTTCATTGAAAGCGTAGACCGGATAGCCAAAGGCCACACAATCGTAGTTATTTAAATCTACTAGTGGGGTGTCGACGTTGATGTTATTGATTTCGCAAGTGTGTCCGCAATTAGCGAAATCGCCTGCTAAGAGGCGAGCGATTTCAAGAGTATTGTTCGTCCCCGAGAAGACGAGAAATAAAATGTGCATGATGACTGATCTATTCGGTCAAATCGGGAATTTCGTTTAAGGAGAATGCCGTTTTAGGAAGAACATCCCAAGCATAAATTGTTTCGCTGTAGCCAAGGATAACCGGTTTATCAAAATAGACGATTTCTTCGCCAGGTTGGAATTCTTCGCTGGCAACGCGATTCTGTTCAAAGGTCCGAAAGAGAATCGGGCGATAAAAAGGAGCAGTGTCGTCTTCTGGCTCGTAAAGCTTGAACTTGGCTTCGTATACCACGCTCGTCGTATAAACGACGCTCGTATTGCGGGCCAGCGGGAGATGCTCGGATTCGGATTCAAATTGTATGAGGATGATATCTTCGTCAGCGTTCATGCCGATATAGGGATCGGTAAAAACATCAAGCGTCGAAGGTGGTGAAATGGCAAAAATGTCATCGTACATCGTCTCATCATAGGCTCCGCTATCGGCGATGGTTACTTTTTCGACATCGCCATTTAAGATTAAGGAGTGGCGATGTTCATAAGTTGTCGGAGAGGGATTATAGATCCAGTCGACCCTCGTAGTAATAACGTTTGCGTCGAGATAATGGCTGAGCGTCGAGATCGATTCTTGCACTTTGCGGACGCGGACATTGTTGTTATACAATTTATTTTCAACGGTCGAGGAAATCGAATAATCAGATGTATCGAGTCCATCAGGCCCGTTGCTATCAAAATAGGACCAAGAAAAATTTCTTTCTTCAGTAGTGATTTTCTCGCTGGTCGTGTAATTGTCGACAAAATCCATACCAGTATTGAAAACATTGGTCTCTTCAGCGGATAATTGCCGGACGATGTCTTCCGTCTCAAAGCCGACGGGCTCGTATTTGTCATCGTTAAAAGGGCTGTAATCGATAGCCTCACAACTCGCCATTAACACGACGAGAGGTAGCGCAATCAAAAGATTTGTTCTTTTCATGGTTAGGCCTCCTCTTCTTCGGTCGGAACAGGAATTTCTGATGTGACAAAATTGCCGTTGGAAGTCGTGCTCGTTATAACGATCATCTCTTCAAAACCAAGAAAAATTGGCCGATCAAGATATGTAATCGCTTTTTCAACGTTAGTTGGAACTTCCTTGGATATTATCCAAGCTCCGGCGTAAGCGCGATAATAAGACAAATAATAATACTCGTTATCCGTATCTTCATCCACACCTTTACTCAAGTAAATTTCATAAATGGTTTCTGTTTTTGTGATGAACTTGCTGCCGTCGTCAAACGGCAAGGCATGGTCGCGATCGGTGACGTTGGTATTCACCAAAATCGAAGCTACTTCTCCGCTTTCGGTAACGCCGATGATACCATTATTGAAATCATCGCTATACGCCCCAAAAGCAGAGAGCAAGAAATAGGAATCATGGTCGACTAAAGGATCGTAAGCATTAGTCACGTTTTCAACCACTTCGACCTTGTCCGTATCGATTTCTTGGCTCGTAACCGAAATCTGGTCTTGTTCCTCATTTACAACAGCGTATATATTCATCGAAGAACTCCAGCTGATATCTGATCCGATATATAAGTCGTGGGTGAATTCCGACATTTTCGAGATTCGTACTCCGTTATCGTATATCTTGTTATCGATTCGGATTGAATCGCGTTGGTTGCTAGTCGTGCTCAAGGCGTGGCTTGGCAAAGCTTTTAAAGCGAACGAGCGCCCTTCAAGCGTGATGACCATCGATTTCAGCAATGCATC
>JBAZDT010000064.1:3485-5205 GCA_041654325.1 Bacilli bacterium
TTTGGGAACATGTTATCCTGAGTGCTGCACCCAACGAGAAAAAGGCTCAACAAAGGTAAAATTATCAATTTGTTTTTCATACCTGCACACCCCATATTTTGAGTATATCACACTATACGCGCAAGTCTACAAGCGGAGAAATCGAAAACTGCCGATAATTCTTTTGTCTTTTCGTAGGATGAAAAACCCCATATAATAATGCTTACGATGGCAAAAAAACTATGTTTTAATCGCGAAGTACGAATCAGGCATCACTTTTACGCGTGGTTCAACCGCCTCGTCGTCGCCAACATCATTCGCAGCAAATATCGCTTCCACGGCGAAAAAATCAAAAAAGGTGGCAAACCGCAGCTCGTTTTCTGCAATCATCAAAGCGAACTTGACCCCTTTCTTCTCTACTATGTCTATAAGGCTCCGCTATATATCGTCGCCAATGAGCAAATTGTCACCAACCCGCGCTACGGATTTCTCCTCAAGCATTTCATGAATCCAATCCCAATTAAAAAGGGGACGATTGACATCAACGTCATCCGTAGGATGAAAGACATAATTAGCGAAGGAGGTTCAGTCGCTGTTTTCCCAGAGGCCAACTCCTCGTTTGACAGCCAGCCTTGCTTTCATCTGCACAATCCTGCCAAACTCGCCAAACTTCTCGACGTCGAACTCGTTATCTATAATTTGCGCGGCGCTTATTTTTCCAATCCCCGCTGGACCATTTTTCGTAAAAAGGGTCCGACCAAAGGTCAAATCCGCCGCATCATCACAAAAGAGGAAGTCAGACGCCTCTCCCTTGATGAACTCGAAGCTATGATCGAAGAAAGCATATCAATCGATGAATATGCCAATAATCCCCATCTATATCGCGGAAAAAACCTCGCCAAAGGATTAGAACGTCTCGTTTTCTTCTGCCCTAAGTGCCATCTCCACCACACTCTTGAATCACGCGATAATCGCCTTTTTTGCAACAACTGCGGTTTTGAAGCCACGTATGATGAACGCGGATATCTAACGATTGACAATATACCTTTCAAACTTCATCAAATCGCCCGTCCGATGATTGACGAGTACGAAAAATACGTCGTCCAAAACATCAACGAGAAATTCACCGAAGATGTCAATATCAAGGTATGCTGGGGCAACCGCAAGCGCGGTTATTATCCCGCTTGCACTTTTTCGTTGACGAGGGATGGAATAACAATCATCGGCAAGAAAATCGATTTTTCGATTCCGTTTGAAAATTTGCGCGGTTATGGCTGCCAGCAAAAAAACAAGCTTGTGCTCTACTCTTATACTTTGCCGACAATCATCATCGTCTTTAAACCTACATCCTCAATTTATCAATATTACATCACGCTGAAAATATTCGAAAATATCAAACGGAAAGGATATCACGATTATGTTTATCTCACTCACCAACAACTTGGCTTCTGAAGCTCCTGTCTTTATTTCTTCTAACTTCGAAATAACGTGGGCTATCGTTCTCGGATTGCTCATCGTCGTCACCCTCCTCCTTTTGTCAAACCTTTTGCGTAGATCAATCCCTTTCTTAAGAAAGACTTTGCTCCCCGTCGCCTTTATCGGCGGCATCATCGGCCTCGGACTCAAAATTGCCTTCCAAGCCGGAGAAGGAGCCTTAACCGGCGACGTCGTGTGGACTAATAATTTCACGGCGATGCTTCAAGTCATCACGTATCACGCTTTAGCTATCGGCTTCATCGCA
>JBAZDT010000065.1:0-373 GCA_041654325.1 Bacilli bacterium
GTTCGCCAGTCGCGCAATCGCGCCACTCGCTCTTCTTATCGTTTAGAACATCGAGAACATCATTGTGTTTGACTTTTCTTGGGGTCGCCATGGCGTTTATCGCGCCTTTTGGTGCGATTAGGCGAAAGATATTTTTCTTAACGCCTAAAGGCGAATGGAAGATGGTCTGGCAGAATTTCATATCTTTCCAAGCGATCGAATAAGTATCTTCCTTGATGATATCGTCATTAAAGACTTCTTTAGCCAAGCGATACATCATCTTCGAGATAAGGCGCACTTTGTTTTTATCGGCGGCAATCGCTTTGCGCGGCGCGATTTTGATATAAAAGCGCTCCTTGATTAAGGCATCGATATAGGATTCATATGAGGCGTG
>JBAZDT010000065.1:383-5119 GCA_041654325.1 Bacilli bacterium
TCTTCATCGGTAAACCCTGTGCGGTAAAAAACAAAAGGATGGCAATTGCGGTCCATGATGTAATGCAAAAATAAGCCGCGGATAAATGTCGAGAGAATTTCCTTTTCCCTTCCTTCTTTTCCGTTAGCATAGCTCAACAAATAATGATAGGCCTTGGCAATATCGATGTGGTGAAGGAAGGTGCCGAAGCCGCGCGTCGCTTTGATGTTTGGGCGTTTCGCTAAGCTGTAACCATAGAAAAAGAAAACATCGGGTCCTTGAGCGCCTAAATATAAAACATCGTCATCGACATCGCCGTCAGCATGCATTCTAGCAAACGCAAAGTGGGTCATGATCGCCGGCATAGTAATCTCCTTTGCACTAATTATTCTATTTATTATTAAAGCACAACTGGTTCCTTTTGGTTAGTGGCTTTTATAAATAAAAAGACGGGATAACCCGTCTTCGTTATATGTTAGTTAACTTATTTAACAACTTCGACTTGTTTTGGCGCGAGCTCTTTGTTATGGATTTCGTTGACGTCATTCCAGGTGTGGAGGAATAAGTACTGGGCCACGATTGGTCCAATGCCGATCATCGCTCCAACGATCAACCAAAGAAGATAGGTTCCACCGGTGACGCGCGGCGTTTGGCCACGAGCGCGGATAAACTTTCCCCATCTTTCGATGATGTTATAGTTCCAGATAAGCCCATAGATGCCTAGAGTCAGAATCGAAAAGAGAATGAAGAGAAGAAGGCCTTTGGTGTTCTTGCCGTCTTCTTTGCATGTTTCGTCCGTCTCTTGGGCGGCGGCGTGAATGATGTAGAGCCCATAGATACCAAGCGTTAAAAAACTGAAAACAAGATATTTAAGTAGTCCGCGATTTGTTTTAAGTTCCATATGTCCTCCCATTTGAAAACTTATTTGATATTTTTATTAGAGCACAAGAAAAATGGCGATACAATATAATTCAAACTTGCGATTGCATCAATTTAGACGCTGATTTTCTTAAGATAACTGCGGCGCTTTTTATGTTGCTCTTTGGGAAAAAACTTCCATTGGGCTTGAACTTTATCGTTGTCTTCAAGATTGAGATTGGTCTCGCAATAGGCGATGTTCTCGCGCATCATCCCAAGGATGAGTTCGCGGAGGATGATGGCGTTGATCCCCAGCGACTGGTATTTTGGCAAAACGGCGATTAAACCTAAATCGATGACATCGGGCTTTTTTAGAATTTTGAACATCTTGCGAATCGTTTTCAGGTTGAGGCGACCGCCACTTTCTTGGAAAGCCGGGCCAAGCGCCGGGACGGATAGGCCGAAGGCGACGACGTTTTCTTGTTCATCGCAAACGGTAATCATAAACTTGAGACTCAAAAGATACATGAACTGCGTGATAATTTGCTGTTTCATCTCTTTGGTGAAAGGCACGGTGCCGTACAGTTCCTTATAGCCTTCGTCCAAGCAGTGGAAAATGCCGTCTTTGTATTTGTTGATATAACGCCTTTTGCTTTTGCCGGTGGCGATATGTAAATGAAACTTTTCCATCGCCGCATCAGCGACGCGATTTAAAGTTGGGTCGAGGGTTTCGGGACAATAGAGTTTATATTCGAGCCAATCAATTTCTTTTTCGTATCCGCAGCTTTCGATAAGCTTTCCGTAATAATCAAAGTTATACTGCTCTTCAAAGGTCGCGATGTGATCAAAGCCTTCGATTAGCAAACCTTCTCTCTCGAGGTCGCTATAGCCAAGAGGGCCGCAAATTTGATGCATGCCGTGATCGAGAGCCCACTTCTCCACCGCTTTAAATAACGCGTCGGCGACTTCTTGCTTATCAATCGCGTCGAATCGCGTGAAGCGCGCTCTTTTCTCACCGGTTTTCAGATTGCTCTGGTTTTGGATAATGCCAGAGATCCTGCCGACAACCTCGCCGCCTTCATACGCCAGGAAAAAAGAAGATATCGAGGTCTTGTAATAAGCATTTTTCTTAGAAAAGACCTTCATTTCGTCACTGTATAAGGGAGGGACGAAATAAGGATTATCTTTGTACAAATCAAGTGGGAAAGAAACGAATTGGTGGCGCATTTTGCGCGTTTTGACTTCTTTAATGGTTACCATTTTAACAATCCACAATGTGTAGATTGTATCAAGACGAGAAAAGAAAAGATAGAACAAGACATTTTTAAGAAAATCGAATTATCTCCTTATATCCGTTATGAAGATAAAGAGTAGAGCAACCTTTCGATTATCAAAGCGAGATTCAATTAATGTGATGCAAAGGATCTTTCAATCGATAATCGCGGTAATTTTTTCCCTAAATAAAAAACATGGAATTTCTCCCATGTAATCGGAATACTGGTGGCCCAAGCCGGGATTGAACCGGCGACACACGGATTTTCAGTCCGTTGCTCTACCAACTGAGCTACCGGGCCAGTATTTGGCGGACCAGACGGGAATCGAACCCGCGATCTCCTCCGTGACAGGGAGGCATGTTAACCGCTACACCACTGGTCCAGATACGTGCTTATTAATTATCGTAAAGATTCACTAAAAAATCAAGAGACAACTTACGGTATCAATAAAAAAGATCCCTCACTAAGTGAGGGACCATCAATAATCGACGATTAATAGTTTTCGGCGCGCAATTCGAAGAAGGCTTTTGGGTGAGCGCACACCGGACAAAGTTCCGGAGGTTTCTTGCCGATGTGGATGTGTCCGCAGTTGCGGCATTTCCAAACGGTGACCTCGTCGCACTCAAAGATTTTGTCGCCTTCGACTTTCTTCAACAAGGTGCGATAGCGCTTTTCGTGTTCTTTTTCGACATTGGCGACACCGCGCATTTGCTTTGCGATTTCCGGGAAACCTTCTTCAAGAGCCGTTTTCGCCATCTCGGCATACATCGTCGTCCACTCGTAGTTTTCTCCCGTGGCGGCATCGAGCAAGTTTTCCGCGGTTGTCGGGACCGAGCCATTGTGCAGGGCCTTAAACCACAATTTGGCGTGCTCTTTTTCGTTGTCTGACGTTTCCTCAAATAGCGAGGCAATTTGTTCGTAGCCTTCCTTTTTGGCTTGACTTGCGTAGTAGCCGTACTTAACGCGAGCTTGCGCTTCGCCGGCAAACGCGATTTTTAAATTTTCTTCCGTTTTCGTTCCTTTAAGATTCATATATGTGTGATCCTCCAATAACAATTATCTAAAAAACAATCGCGTTAGTCAAAGTATACTTTGCGATTGCCAATACTTATTTTTCGAGATTATTCGTTTGCATCTCGTAGCGGTAGTATTCGACATTGCCCGGCTTGGAGCTATGCTCGAGCATAAAATTGTACGTCTGATCGCGCAGGTCTTGCATCATCTCTTTTAAAGATAGAGTCAAATTGGGGAAGATCGGTTCGCCGACGGTCACGACCATGCGTGGCCTTAAACATTTTTTGAAGATGCCGCGCCGCGCTTGATAAGTGGTGACGATGGGCACGACTGGTGCTCCGAGCGTGGCGGGATAGCGAAATGAGCTCGATGAAAAGGGGCGAATCAAAGTCGCATAGGGCCAAATATGCGCTTCGGGGAAAATAAGAATCGCCTTCTTCTTTTCGATGTGATATTTGATTGCCTCAAGGAACTTCCGCGTTCCCCCGACGGTTGAGGGAAGAGGCAGGCAACCAAGCATCATCACCAAAGCGCGAATGCCGGGAATCGAGACGGCATCCGGGTCGGCGATGATAAATGTTTTTCGCAATCGCGTAATCAGCACCTGAGTGATGAACGCATCCATGATTTGCGTGTGGTTGCCGTAGATGAAATAGCCACTATTTTTAACCTTCTTAATCGCTCTTCGATTAATAACCTTGACGCCTAACGCCAATTTGCAGGTAATAAATAAAATGGGGAGAGCAAAAAAATAATAGACAAAAAAGGAGGCGATTTGCCAAAAGATATTGCGGTGAACATAGACAAAATTCTCGTCGAGATTTTTCCGATTTATTTTGGTACCGGCAAAATCATCGTTGAGCAAATCGCGATAATAGATGACTTTTTTAGGATTTGTTTTTTTGACTTTCATTTTTGCTTTTGACGGTGTGGATCAGCATTTGTTCCATCTGGTCCATCGCCAAGTCGTAATCGAAGCGTTTCGCGTATTCGACGTATTGACTGCGGCATTGTTCTTTTTTCTCTGGATTATCAAGCCAATAATCGATTTTGCGCGCTAAATCAAGCGGGTCGTTGCAGCTAAAAAGGTTGTTGTCGCAAAGGGCGAAATACCTTGTCGCGCTGCGCGGCGAATTGGCAATCACGGGGACAAGTCCGCACGACATCGCTTCTAGACAAGAAATGGCTTCGATTTCGATTTCGGCGGGATGGCAGTACAAATCGGCGTAGTTGATGATATCGATGAGTTCCTCGCGAGGATGGAAACCGAGAATCGGCGAGTTCTTCAATTTGGACGAGAGCTTGATAATGTTTTCTTTTTGGGGGCCATCGCCGGCGAAGATGAGTTGGATGCTATCTTTATACTTGGAGTGATCGACAGCCTCAATCAAGATTTTATGCGATTTTTCCTTGCTGTAGCGACCGGTGAAAAGAATAACTTTCTTGTCTTTGAGGGCTTCGGGCTTCTCGACCTTTTTCGGGCAGAAGGCTTTGTTGACGCCGTTGGAGATGACAAAGCCATTGGTCGGGCCGGCGTGCTTTTCGAAGACGTCGCGGATGAATTGGGTCGGGTAGTGAATCGCATCGACGTGGCGATATAATCCAAGGTTA
>JBAZDT010000066.1:0-5031 GCA_041654325.1 Bacilli bacterium
AAAACTCGATAAACCTCTCCAATCATATTTTCGCATCAATAATGAGCGTTCCGGCCAATTTGAGCGGACGTTGATTATTGTTGACGAAGGGGCTGACGTTCACTATGTCGAAGGTTGCACCGCGCCGATCTACTCGAAGGAGTCGCTCCACGCTGCGGTCGTCGAAATAATAATTCACAAAGGTGGCAAATGCCGGTATTCGACAGTTCAGAACTGGTCGAAAAACATCATAAATCTCGTCACAAAACGGGCGATTTGCCATGAATTTGCCCAGATGGAATGGATTGATGGCAATATCGGAAGCCAACTTAATATGAAATATCCAGCCGTTATCTTGGCTGGTGAAGGAGCCAAGGGCACATGCATTTCGATTGCCGTATCCGATCGCGGGCAAAATCAAGACGCCGGAGCGCGCATGATTCATAAAGCCAAAAATACAAGTTCGACAATTATCTCTAAGTCGATCGTCCGCAATGGTGGTATCGCCAATTACCGCGGGACTGTCCGCCATGAAAAGATGGCTTATAATTCGCGAAGCCATGTCGAATGCGACACCCTGATACTTGATAACTTGTCAAAAAGCGATACCATACCCACAAACCAAGTCATGAATTCGCAGTCGTTCATCGAGCATGAGGCAACGGTCAGCAAAATCAACGAAGAGCAACTTTTCTATCTGATGTCGCGCGGTATCTCGAAAAAAGACGCGACGCAGATGATTATCATGGGGTTCATCGAGCCTTTCTCGCGCGAACTTCCGATGGAATATGGCGTCGAGCTCAATCAATTGATTAAATTCGACATGGAAGGTAGCGTCGGATAATGGAATACGAAGTAATCGTTGTCGGCGGAGGTCACGCTGGCGTCGAGGCGGCTAATGCGGCAGCGAAAATGGGCTGCCGAACTTTACTTATTACATTAAATATCAAGGCTATATCCAGAATGTCGTGCAATCCTTCGATCGGCGGATCGGCGAAAGGTATCGTCGTTCGTGAAATCGACGCGCTGGGCGGGTTGATGGGCATCTGTGCCGATCATGAGTATCTGCAGTTGAAAATGCTCAATACCGGCAAAGGTCCTGGCGTGCAGTGCCTGCGAACGCAAAGCGACCGCAATATATATCCAGGTTATATGCAACAACTTCTATCAAAGACTCCTAACCTCACCATTTTCGAAGGCATGGTCGTCGCTCTGCTCCACGATCAGGAAAAAGTCTTTGGGGTGATAATGGAAAGCGGCCTAGAAATACACGCAAAGGCCGTCGTCATCACGACAGGTACATATATGGAAAGTGCTGTTCTCCGCGGCTTAGAAAAAACCTCGAGTGGACCTGATGGAGAGAAACCTTCGCTCGGCCTTTCGAAAGATCTCGAGAAGATGGGTTTAGAAATTTATCGGCTTAAAACTGGCACTCCACCGCGAATCCGCAAATCATCAATTGATTTTTCTCGGGCGAGCGTGCAATATGGCACAAATGCCAAACTAGCTTTTTCCTATACAACTGATCAATTTGTTCCCTTTGAACAACAGATGGTTTGCCATCTGATCTATACATCTCCCGAGACGCATCGCGTCATCAAGGAGAATATCAATCGTTCCGCTCAGTTCAACGGTCAGATTCACGGTATCGGACCACGTTATTGCCCTTCCATCGAAGGAAAAATCATGACTTTTTTTGATAAGTCGCGTCATCAACTTTTTCTTGAGCCGGAAACTCGAGATGGCGATTCGATATATATTCAAGGCTTTGCGACTTCCATGCCGCGCGAAGTCCAAGATTTGATGGTTCACTCGCTGCCGGGCTTTGCCAATGCCGAAATCCTGAAATATGGATATGCCATCGAATACGATGCGATCGTGCCGACACAATTCGATTTAACTTTGAAGATCAAAAAGTATCAAGGTCTTTACGGCGCAGGTCAAATATGTGGTACTTCCGGTTATGAAGAAGCGGCGGGTTTGGGTCTTGTGGCCGGCATCAATGCCGCGCTTGCTATCCGCCGTCAGCCACCTTTCATTTTGAAACGCAATGAATCCTATATCGGCGTGATGATCGACGATTTAGTCACCAAAGGTGCTCTTGAGCCATACCGCCTCCTTTCATCGCGGGCGGAATATCGCCTCTTATTGCGCCACGATAACGCCGATCTCAGGCTGACGCCATATGGATATCAACTTGGTATGATTTCACCATCCCGATATGAACAATTCATGAATAAAAATGAAAAAATAAAGCAGGCTCTGTCGCTACTTCACTCGACTTATTTAGGAACAAATAAACGAACCAATGATTATTTGCTCGAGAAGCGCCTCAAACCATTGAGCGGCGGGACTTTGGCATTTGATTTTCTCAAGCGCCCGGATGTCGCGTATCAGCATCTCGCCGATCTTCTACCTGATTTAGGCAAGATTGCTTTGGATGCCACTGGAATCATGCAGCTAGAAATTATGGTCAAATACGAAGGCTATATCGCCAAGCAAGAAAAAGAAGCTCAATCTTTCGCTAAATTCGAGAGCGTTATTCTTCCCGAAGTATTAGACTATCTCCATATCGATGGTTTAGCCCTTGAAGCGCGGCAGAAACTCGCCAAGATTCATCCTCGGACGATCGGCCAAGCCAGCCGAATCAGCGGCGTTAATCCCAGCGATATCTCCGTCCTCGTCCTCACCTTGAAAAGAAAGGGTCTCCTATGATATTCACCGAATTTGCTAAGTACCTTAAAACTAATCTTTCCCTCGAGATTGACAAGAAGCAAGAAGAACAACTTCTCACTTATCTGTCGATGCTGCAGGAATGGAACAAATTATTTAATTTGACCGCCATCAGCGAAAGCGAACAAATTATCGAAAAGCATTTTCTTGATTCCCTTATACCTTTGAAATACTTCAAGCCAGTTCATAAGTCATTGGTCGACATCGGAACCGGAGCCGGCTTCCCAGGACTCGTCATCGCCATCATGTCCCCGCTTGCGGACGTGACTCTTCTTGAGCCCAACAACAAAAAAATCCGCTTTCTTGAAGCCGTGAAAGAGAAATTGGGGCTGGATAATGTGACTATCATCAGCGGCCGTGCGGAAAACCTAAAATCCTCTCGCGAGACGTTTGATATCGCCATCGCGCGAGCTGTCAAACCATTGAACGTTTTGCTTGAGCTCGCGATTCCCCTCGTCAAAACCAAAGGATTGTTCATTGCGATGAAATCGCAAAATGTCAATGATGAAATCGCCCTCTCCAAGAAAGCCTTTTCCCTTTTGAAATGCCGAATCGCCAACCACTTCGAAGATTATTTGCCGACGGAAAAAGATGTGCGCATCAATCTTTTTATCGTTAAAAACGATGTCACGCCTCTTAAATACCCCCGTGCTTTTAATCTAATCAGCGCTAAACCTCTTTAATTGTTTATCGAAGCGGGCAACTAAGGTAAACTATTTAATCATGGTACGAATCATCGGCATCGCAAATCAAAAAGGCGGCGTAGGAAAAACGACAACCGCAATCAACCTCTCCAGCGCCTTAGCTCATTTTAAACGCAAGATTTTATTGATCGACATGGACCCGCAAAGCGACGCTTCGCGCGGTTTAGGGCTTGACCCAAGTTTATTGACGAGAAGTATCTACGATGTTCTCGCCTCTAATTACGACATCAATAAAGTCATTAAAAGGACCGCCTTAAAATATCTCGACATCATACCGAGCAGCCTTAAACTCGCTTCCCTCGACTCCTTTTTAAGCGATAAAGTCAGCGACAAGACAATCATCCTCCGCGATTCGCTTGTCAACATTAAAAAAGAATACGACTATATCATCATCGACTGCCCGCCGTCGCTCGGCATTTTGAATATCAACTCCCTCGTCGCTGCTAGCGGGATACTCATCCCCGTGCAATGCGAATATTTCGCCCTTGAAGCGGTGGCGACGACTTTGGCCGCTGTCTCGCGCGTCCAAAAAGCGAATAACGCAAAATTGGGAATCGAAGGCTTTCTTCTGACGATGTATGATTCCCGCACAAGACTTGGAACCGAGATAACAACGCAAATCCGAGGCCTTTTTAAAGAAAATACCTTTTTGACGACGATTCCGCGCAACATCTCGATTCCTGAAGCTTCATCAAAGGGAATCCCGGTCACTCTATATCGCCCGAGCTCTTCGGGAAGCCTCGCCTATTTTTCCTTAGCCCGCGAAGTGATGGACAAAGAAGAGCCGATTTAATTGATTTACTTTTTGTGCACGCTGCACAATAATGATATTAGGTACATGCCGTGGAAAAATACTATTTCTTTTCGTCCCATAATATAATCGATACCGAACGGTTTAAAAACGCGATTAACAATATCTATCAGGATATATCCTTAATCGTTTTTCTCGACACAAAGAATGGCTATATTCTATCAGATGAAAACTTCTTTGATTATTTGGAATCGCTCCTGCCAATCATCATGGCTGACACCGATAATTCCTATATTTTTCTTATGAGCCACGCAAATGACAAATTGACTCACTTAGCGTTGAAAAAAGCATTCGTTAAGAAACGAGCTTGTGCCATTAGTTTAGCTGATTTGATCCTCGAATTAGCCTTGGATGGCGACTATGAATTAGTGGTGGAGGCTCGCAACCTATTTGCCACGGTTAGGCGCGAGCTGATGCAGACGGCGAGCGCATTTGTCTCGTTAGGTCTCAATGCCTCGTTGGCCGCCCAGAAACTCTACATCCATCGCAACACCTTTGCCTATCGTCTTCATCATTTTATCGAAGCGACCAACCTTGATATTCGCGACTATCACAACGCCCAACTTTTTAGCATTCTCGTCAAACTATTTACCCGTATTTAAATTTGTGCACGCTGCACAATACACGATTTTGCTGGTGTGCTAACATATTGTTATTGGAGTACATAATAATATGGTAGAAAAAGAACAAATCGTCGCTGAAAAGCCAGAGAATCTAGCTTATGTTTCACTTCGGGATATCAACAAAATATACGACCACAAAGTCCAGGCCGTCTATGATTTTAACCTCGATAAAATCATAGAC
>JBAZDT010000067.1:0-5015 GCA_041654325.1 Bacilli bacterium
CGAAAAATAAGCTTTTACCATATGGAACGGCGGGTTTGGATTGCCTAAAGTAATTGCGCGTCGTTTTATAATGCATTATGATGAAAGCGCTACCATTTAGATGGTCATCACATGCATTTACACATTGAGGGCAAAGAAAATAATCAGCCGGTATAATTCTGAACAAATCAGACTGTTTTTCTTTGTCTTTTTGCTGTTATGAGACCATCGCAATTTGAAAGGAGTGTTCTATGTCGCTTGAAATATGGTCGTTTATCATTGCTATCGGGGTGGCGTTTATCGCCATCGCGGTCGCCATTTGGATGGCGTTATGGGTTAAGAAATTAGCTTCCGAGAATGCCAAAATCGCCTATGTCGCTTCGCTGATTAAGCGGGGCGCCAATACATTTTTAAAACGCGAATACAAAATACTGGCCGTCTTCGCAGGCATCCTTTTCGTCTTCATCACTCTCTTTTTGCCCAAACCAATATGGGCTGAAAGCGATTTGCCTGGCGTCAACCGCCTATTGCCGAATCTCGCGATGGGCCTTTCTTATTTAATCGGAACCGTTTTTTCGGCCGTTGCCGGTAAGATTGGCATCGATATCGCGACTATCGCCAACGTGAAGTCCGCCGAAGCGGCTACTCGTGGCATTAAATCGTCGTTCATGGCCGGCTTCCGCGGTGGTGCCGTTATGGGCATGGCTGTCGTCGCAAGCTGTCTTCTTGGAGTGACCCTCGTCTTTTGGGCCACTTATAGTTGGACCGAAAGCGCCCGCACTTTGATTGGATTTAGTTTTGGCGCGAGTTCGCTGGCTCTATTTGCCAAAGCTGGCGGAGGTATCTTTACAAAGACGGCCGATATCAGCGCCGATTTAGTCGGCAAAGTCGAACTTAATATTCCTGAAGATGATCCGCGCAATCCTGCCGTCATCGCTGACAACGTCGGTGATAATGTCGGCGATGTCGCCGGCATGGGCGCCGACTTATTCGACTCGAATGTCGCATCCTTAGCGGCCGCCCTCGTCTTAGCGATTGCTCTAGATCCGAAGTTTATTCCTCTTGTTTTCTTATTCGCAACCGCTGGTTTATTATCCTCGATTATCGGCGTTTCGCTTGCCAACATTGGCAAGAATGGTAACCCGACTCGGGCTTTGAACAGCAGCACTTATATCACGACCGCCATATATTTTGTTATAACCGCGGGCATTACCGCCCTTTTTGATTTTGTTATTCATCCTTCTTCAGAACACGTTTACTGGTTTATCTGGGGATCAACAGTTCTCGGACTTTTGGTCGGGGTCGTCATCGGCCTTGCCACCGATTACTTTACCGATGACAGCAAGAAACCCGTTCATATGGTCGGCATCGCTTCCGAATCAGGTCCGGCTTTTACGATTCTCTCAGGTATTTCATACGGCTTTTTAAGCGTTTTCCCGGCTATGGTGGGAATTGGCATTTCCGCAATGGGTTCTTATTTCTTGACGATGGGCATCGCCGACACGATTCCGGGTGCATTACCGCAGACAGCGGGTATGTTTGGCATTTCGATGGCTGCCGTCGGCATGCTCTCGATTGTCGGCATGATTATCTCTAACGACGCCTACGGCCCGATTGTCGATAACGCTCGCGGCTTAGTCGAGATGGGAAATCTCGGCGAAGAAGCTCTGGAAATAACCGACCGCCTCGATAGCGCCGGCAACACGGTCAAAGCCGTGACCAAGGGCTTTGCGATTGGAGCGGCCGGGCTGACGGTTATCGCCCTTCTTGGGGCGTTCATGGCTGAGGCCAATGATCTCGGCGCGAATATCGCCGGTTTCGATGTGATGGATCCTGTGGTGTTTTTCGGCATGCTCGTCGGCGCGGCGGTCCCAGCCGTTTTCTCAGCTTTGCTGATGCTCGGCGTAAATCGCAACGCGCAGAGGATGATTGGCGAAATACACCGCCAGTTTAATGATATCCCAGGACTTAAGGAAGGACGCGAAGGCGTGGCGCCTGAATACGATAAATGTATCGATATCGCTACCAAGGGTGCTCTTAAAGAACTCGTTATCGCGGGATTGTTCGCTATCGTGGTGACAATCGTCGTCGGCTTCGTCGGTGGAGTCAGAGCCATCGGTGGCTTTTTGGTCGGCAACATCGTCGTCGGATTATTATTAGCTTTGTTTATGTCTAACGCCGGCGGTCTTTGGGACAACACGAAGAAATATGTCGAATCTGGTCATCATGGTGGCAAAGGAAGCTTTGCGCATAAAGCCGCTGTCACCGGTGATACAGTTGGCGATCCGTTTAAAGACACAGCTGGTCCATCGATCAACACGCAAATTACGGTCGTCTCGCTCATAGCTTCGCTGATGGCTTATCTTTTCATCGCTTTCAGCATCTTTTAAAATTTAATCATCAAAATGAAAAAAAGCCGCATTTTGCGGCTTTTTATTAGAAATAATCACTTTATTTTTTAAGAAAACGCTTTTTTGAATCGTCGATATCAAACCCTAAAGTTCCTCCGGGATTCATGATGTTGTCGGGATCAAAATGCTTTTTGAGAGCTTTTAAAACAGAGTATTCTGTCGCGCCTAAAGAACCTTCGAGCCATGGTCCGAACATCTTGCCGATTCCATGGTGGTGCGACATTGACGCCCCCGACTTTTGGATGGCATCCAGGATACCGCTATGATAGGCGATGTAGTCGTCGATGTTGTTCATTCTCGTGATGAAGATGAAATATAAATTTGCCCCTTGCGGATAAGCGTGGGAAAGGTGGGTTGTCACAACCGTATTCGGACGGGAATGGCAGTAGGCTCGCACACTGCGGTGAACTTCTGCCATATTCGACCACAACACCGTGCATTCCAACGTGTCGGTCAGGATACCGAAATCTTGCATCGAATCGCGAAGATACGGATCGGTGAAACGCCCTTTCTCCCATGATTTAGTCACATAGCCGGTCAAATTCATGCCACCGTGTTTTTTGGCGATGCGGCGAATATTTTTGGCAACGTTTTTGGCAAAACCTTTTTCGCCTTCGCTCCAGCCGAGGAATAGACTCCGCTCCATCGGTTTATAGCCACCGATATTGAATAATTTGGCAAGTGGCGATTCATCGACGCCATATAGGCGCATCATCAAATCGGTTTCCTCGGCATCCGAACAGCGGAAAACCGAGGCAAAGCCTGCTTCGCACTGCATCATTTCTCGCGTCGCTTCTTGGGCTTCTTCCCAATTGTGAAACATGAACGAGAAGCATTTGCGGTTCGCCTTGGTGAGGCGGAAAACGCGGAGCGTGACATCGGTTAGAACACCGAAAGCACCTTCGCTACCCATCATGATGTGATTGAGGGAGGGGCCAGTCGCTTCCCGAGGATAGGGCGAGGTCGCCACATTGCCAATTGGGGTCGCGTATTTTTGCTGTAAAACCATATCTTCGATTTTGCCGTAATAAGTGGAATTCTGGCCGGCTCCGCGAGTCACGACCCAGCCGCCGACTGAACTATATTCAAACGATTGGGGAAAGTGGCCGCAAGTATAGGCGCGCTTGGCGTGAAAAAGTTTGACGGCATCATTAAGAGTCTGTTCAAGCATCGGCCCGCTCATCCCGGCTTGGACGGTGATTGTCTGGTCGATTTCGTTAAAGGCGATGACTTTGTTAAAGCGCAAACGCATATCGAGGCTGATACCGCCTTTGACGCATTCGACCCCGCGGGTCACGCTGCTTCCGCCTCCATAAACATAGACTGGGATTTTATCTTTAGCGCAGTAAGCGACAATAGCTTCGATTTGCTCGCGATTATCAGGGTAGATGACGGCATCAGGGATATTCTCGACTATTTTTTGGCGAAGACGCAAAACATCGTGCATCGTTTTGCCATAGGCAACACTCAAGCGGGAATAATTGTCGGTGTGGACGAAATTATCGCCAACGATGTTTTTGAAGAACTTAATATGCTCTTCGCCAAGATTGGAGGGAACATCGTAATCAACTGGTCCAAAACCAAGGCCGCCATCATATTTCTTGAAGTCTTCATCAGTCATCTTGAACGTCTCTTTGATGACTCGGTACAAGTTCTCCTTGGGCCATTTATAATAATTAGGATCCCCCCATCGGAAAATGGACCGCCAGCTGCGTTCATCAGCGGGCGTATCGACCCATTTGGGAGAAAAACCTTTGTAAGGTTTATGCGACATTTAGTGACCCTTCCTTTCTTTGATGATATTCCGCAAGTCCCAATATAGGGGTTTCAACTGCTTGTAGATGCGCTTGTAGATGCGCTGGTATAGCATGCGGTATATCTCGTGGACTTGTGGGTTGGGGGTGAATGTTTTGGTGTAATGGACCATATTGTCAATCGCCTCGTGGTAGTCTTTGAACACACCAAGACTCACGAAGGCGACCATCGAACTGCCGAGTCCGCATGCTTCATAAGTCTGAATTTTATAGACTGGTTTTCCAAACATGTCGGCGGTGATTTGGCATATTTCTTCGCTTTGCGAACCACCTCCCGAGACCGTTAGACCTCTAATCGTCTGCTTGGAACTTTTTTCGAGGTTTTCCATGCCTTCTAAAAGGCCGTAGCCGATACCTTCGATAATCGCTTTGTAGATGTGAATGCGGGTGTGTTCACTCGAAAAGCCGATGATGCTTCCTTTCGCTTCCGGAAGTTTAAGCATTGGCGCCCAGTATGGTTGCAAGATTAAGCCATCGCTGCCGGCCGGTATTTCTTTTAAGCGGCGGTTGAGCAGCTCTTCTGGGGAAATGCCGAAAGCCGGCGCTTGCGCCACTTCTTTTTCGGCAAATTCCTTCTTAAACCAGCTGACCATCCAAAAACCGCGATAGACTTGGATTTCAGGATTCCATGTTCCTTCGATAGCGCCAGGGTAAGCTGGCATGAACTGCTGCGGCTCCACATATTTGCGAAGCGTCGTTTGAATCGTCGCCGTCGTGCCAAAGCTTAGCGAGGCTAAATCATTATCGAGAACCCCACAGCCGAGCGTTTCGCACGCCTTGTCAGAAGCAGTAGCGATGACTGGGAGACCTT
>JBAZDT010000068.1:0-2906 GCA_041654325.1 Bacilli bacterium
CCGTGATTGTGGCTGTGCCAGTCGCCACACCGCTGACAACACCCGCGGAAACCGTGGCGGCTGAATTATTAGATGACGACCAAGTGACGACATTGCTCGATCCCGAAGGGGAGGCGGTAACGGTTAAATTTTGGGTTGAACCGACACCTACTGTCGCGCTGCTTGGCGAAATAGAAAGAGAAGTTGGGGCTGTTGAGGTACCCCAGATTGAATCAGCGTATTCAGGGTGATCGATGAAAGGATTGCGATTACCTTGATAAACAGCGACTTGGTTGTTGCGTGTCGTTTCAAGTGAATCGACAGGGTCGAGAGTGTTCCAGTCCAAAAGCATCGCCCAAGCTTGCGTTTCGGTTCCTTTGACGACGTTGGTTATCGGCAGCGTGCCAGTGTATGTTTCGACTGTACTACCGTTTCCAAGGGCTTGCGAACTATTGTAGTGGACATACATATACATGACGATTCGCGCCGCATCGCCTTTGACCTCGTCATGAGGTTCAAAGATATCATCAGCGGTGCTATACTTACTCACTAAATTGCCAGTTCCGTAAGTTACTGTGCTATAGGTAGTGCCCACTTCGCCATAAAGTTTGTTTCCACGGGTGCTGTTAATATTGACAATCGTCGGGCGAAGGTGGTGCATGTCGGCTCCCGCGCCGCTCGTGCCGTAAAGTCCATTTGAAAGAGATTGGGGCCAAACGTGCTCGCGATTATAGACTGTCCCGTTTAACCACGCGTTTGAGATTGACGCATGGCAGTACCACGCGATAAGATTGTTTGAATTATTAGGGTCGATATCCGTATAGGCTTGATAGCCATTTGATCCGTTATCGTCGTAAGAAGTGTATTGCTGATGTGTTGAAATCATCATATCGTGAAGGCCAAAGAGGAGAGAGTCGCCCGAAAGCCCGCTGACGCTATTATAGTAGGTGGCGGGATTCGTCGTATAGTTGCCGACCGTAGCGCTTACTTCGCGCGAGTCATCATGTATCGAATACAGGCTCAAGGGCAAGGCGACAGTGAGCAAAACGCCTAGTGAAACCGTCGCTAAGATGCCAAGTTTTTTGCTGTTAAATGAATTGCTTATCATATTTTCACCTATTTGATTGCGGTTTTCTTCCGCTCGTTTGCGATATACATAACGCCACAAAAAACAGTCGCGGTCATAACAACGAACAAGACGATGAGATTTTGCCTTTTCTTGTCTAAAGATGGCAAAACACTATTCGAACTAGAAATGCCCGAAATGAATTCTTCATTCTCTGGGTGGGCGTTAATAATTGCTTGATAGCGGGCGATGGCATTTTGGACATTGGCATTTGAGCCCGCACTGGTGAAATATGTTTTTGCATCGCTATGCATCCAGTTATACTCGCTAGCCAAATTGTCCCAAACCGACGCTTGCTGTGGTTCAAGAGTCGAACATTGCTCAGCAGTTTCATTTAAAAAGTAGGTAGCCCAAGCATCCGCTTGCAATTCGGCATGGACGAGTTCATATGTCGGCGTGGCCTTGACGTAGTAGACACCATAATTACCCGCGGATTTTAAAGTATATTCAACCTTTAGTCCTGTTATTGTAGAAGGACTATTTAAGTTAATAGTCATGGTTAAATCTGCCGGAGATGTTGGCAAAGCACCGGTATTTTTGACACTCGCAATAAGATTCGCCCCATTCATCGCATAAAATGAAACCTCGTTTAACGTCTTATCGCCGGTCGAGTAATTTAACTTCAAGCTAACCGTTATTTCAATAGAAGAAATGGCTTGCGAACTTGTGCCGCTCCAAATGTCATTTTTGGCTATGCTATCTCCCGTTGTGTCAAGCTTTATAGAACCATCAGCGTAGGCAGTACCTGCTCCAGAATTTGTCCAGCCACTAATCGATCCCGCTGCTGCGGTAGACGATTCGTATTTGGTCCCAGCCACTCCATAAGTAACATCGGCGCCATTATTTGTTACGTTAACTAGATAGTAAGTGCTTTTTCCTTCATATGTCACGCTGACAGTTTGTTCTCCAAGAATATTAGTATCGGGAGCGTCAATAGTCGAAAGAGCAGTCACATCTTCGGTTGTTAGGTCGGTATAATGAGCCGTTACAACGATTCCCGAGGTTGAATAAGTTGAATGGAAAGTGGCGTTTGCAGAAGCCCCGGATACGGTAATATATTCGAGCACTTGGGTGCCGGCTGGGACAACGGTTATCGCGCATGCCGCGCTGACTCCTGAACCATCGGTAGCCGCGGCTGTTATCGTGGCATTTCCGGTGCTGACTGCCGAGACGAGACCATTGTTGTTGACTGTGGCGACGCTTTCATTATTCGAAGACCAAGCGAGGGTCTTGTTGCCAGCGTTGCTGGGACTGATACTTGCCGTTAAAGCATAGGTTGAGCCATTATTCATCGTGTAAGAATTAGTATTCAAAGTGATGCTTGTCACAAGAGCATTCGAAACCCCGACCGAACTAGTTCCTTCGGCGGTGCTTGCTCCTGATCCGCTATAAGTTGTATCGTAAGCAATTTCGGCCCACTCTGGGTGGTCGATAAAAGGATTGCGATTCAATTGGTAATTGTTATAGATAAGATTGTTGCGGTGGATTTCATATTCATCGACAGGATCTAACTCGTTCCACGCGAGCAGGGTGGCTAAGTCGCCGGCCAATCCTGGTTGCGACGCTGAAGCCGTAACTGCCGCCGGCGAACCATTGACTAATTGCAATTTGGGGTGAAGCACGTCAATGTATTCGTAATAGCGAGCCGGCATATAAAACATCGCTCTAGCGATATCGCCTTTGTATTGGTCGAGAGGTTCGAATACTTTCTGCGATGAACCAGAGATATAACCGTTGCGACCAACATAACTACCATAATCATTATTATAACTAGTTATACTGCTTGTGGGAGTCGCGTAAT
>JBAZDT010000068.1:2916-4919 GCA_041654325.1 Bacilli bacterium
CTCCCCGCTCCGCCGGTGCGGCCGAAATCGCCAAGCGATTGCGCCCATATATGCTCCTTATCAAAACTTACACGTGTGGCACCATCGTTTTTAAAATGGTCGGCAGTATCGATGCTTTCATTGTAGTCAGCGTATAACTTATGGATAAAACCATTATCATTTACATAACTGAAACTTGATAATTGGGTAGATGTCAATGGGTCGATTGTCCAGTTACGGTCGATGATTTTATAGATGGTCCGATGCGTATCGCTTTCATAACTATATTCGTTATGTCCGTCAATAATCGGATAGAGAGCCGCTAACAAGTCATCGCCAGAAAGGCCATCGACGCCAGTGTAATAAGCATTGACTTGGCTGTCGGTGAGATTAGCAGCATTGACGTTTGTCGGCATCGGCGTCGCAGCATTGACAGCCATACTATTATGAAAGGCATTGGCAGAAGTGATAAAGATAATTGAGACTAAGCCCATCGCCAAAGCAACAAACGCTCCGACTTTTATTTTATTCTTTAATATCATTTCTTTTTTCCTAGACAATTTTTAGGCCTATAATATTAATAATTATAGAGGCGTTTTTATTGGCACTTCATTAAATATATCTAACCAGCGATGAAAAAAGCAAGATATTTGTCTCACTAATTATTATAAAATGATGCGATATTCGCTATAATTAAAACCGAGGACTATCAGAATGGAAAAGTATATTTTAGCAGTAGATCAAGGAACGACCTCGACGCGGGCCTTTTTATTTAATCACGAAGGCAACCTTTGCTTCAGCGCCGTTCGGCCGGTTACTTGCCTATATCCAAAACCCGGATGGGTTGAGCAAGATGCGCTGCAACTATGGGTCAGCGTCATCGATGTGGTCAATGAACTACTCGTCGTTTCGCACAAGACGATGGATGATATCGACTCGATCGGCGTGACCAACCAAAGGGAGACGACGGTTATCTGGGACAAGAAGACGGGTCGGCCAATTTATAGCGCGATTGTCTGGCAGTCCCGCCAGTCGCTTCCATACTGTCAAAAAATTGAGAAGTATCGCGACCTGATCCATACTAAAACTGGCCTCTTAATCAACCCATATTTCAGCGCCTCCAAAGTCCGCTATATCCTCGATAAAGTGCCATCAGCGCAAAAGAAAGCGGAAGCGGGGGAACTTCTTTTCGGGACGGTCGACACGTGGATCATTTATAATATGACCAAAGGTCAAGTTCACGCGACTGATCCGAGCAACGCGAGCCGGACGATGTTTTATAACATCTTCGAGATGAAGTGGGATGACGAGTTGCTGACATTATTTAATATTCCAAAAGCGATGCTTCCGGAAGTGCGACCTTCCAGCGGTGATTTTGGAATCGCCACTTTCTTCTCTGACCACGTTCGTATCAACGGCGTCTGCGGCGATCAGCAAGGAGCCTTGTTCGGGCAGGCTTGTTTCGAAGTCGGCGATTTGAAAAACACTTATGGAACCGGCTGTTTCGCCTTGATGAACACCGGCGATAAGGCAATCCTTTCGCACAACGGTTTATTGACGACAATCGCTTGGCAAATCGGCGATCAAGTCACCTATGCTCTCGAGGGCAGCGTCTTTGTCGGCGGGGCGGTGGTTCAATGGCTTAGAGAATCGATGGATTTGATTTCTTCAAGCGACGATAGCGAGCGCATCGCCCGCAAAGTCGATGATTCGCAAGGTGTCTACATCGTGCCGGCGTTTGTCGGCCTCGGCACACCTTATTGGGATAATGAAGCGCGGGGAGCCGTTTTTGGTATCACTCGGGGAACGACTAAAGCGCATTTTATCCGAGCTTCTCTTGAAGCGATAGCCTATCAATCAAAAGATATGATCGAAGTCATGAAAAAAGAAGCCGGGGCGGATGTTTCAGCTTTGCGGGTCGATGGCGGCGCGACCAAAAACAAATTGTTATTACAATTTCAGTCGGATATTCTTCGCTGCGAAATTCGCTTGCCGCAGTGTCTCGAGACAACTTCCTTGGGCGT
>JBAZDT010000069.1:0-4779 GCA_041654325.1 Bacilli bacterium
GGAAATAATTATATAACCGAAGATATACAGATAGAAGCTAACGGGAACCTTTGTCGTAAGGAATCCCTTCGGCTTTCGGGGCTCGCGATTTTTTCGAAGTAAGAGCCAAGATGATCATTGTCACAATGTAAGGAATCATCAGATAGATATAGAGCGATTCCTTGACATTATCAAATGATGGCAAGAACGGAATGCTACTCGACATTCCTGATAAGGATTTAAAGAAAGCGAAGAGGAGGGCGGCCAGAGCGATTTTTAGCGGCTGCCAGTTACCGAAAATCATGACCGCCAAAGCCAAGAAGCCGTATCCCGCCACCGTCGAAGCAAAGCCACTGCCGGCGGCAAGAGTGAAAGCGACACCGCCGATACCGGCTAAAGCCCCGGAAATCATCACCCCGGTGTAACGCATTTTGTAGACGTTGATGCCAACGCTATCAGCGGCCGCAGGATTTTCGCCGCACGAGCGCAGGCGAAGCCCGAACTTTGTCTTGTAGATAATTATTGTCGTGGCGATGATGATGAGAATGCAGATGGGAGTAGTCAAATACATGCTTTTAAGGAAGATGCGCTCAAAGAAATTAGCGTCGATGGGGGCCGTCGCAAGAGGAACCCACGAAGGGGTGTAGATGGCGGTCTGCCCTTGACCTTGGATAGCCCAAGTAATGACAATCGCTAACGCCGGAGCAAGCATGTTTAAAGCCGTGCCACCGATGGTCTGATCAGCTTTTAGTCTAATTGAGGCGAAGGCGAGGAAAAAGGAGTATAGTGAACCGACGATGGCTGCGCCGAGAATGCCGATTAAAACGCATAATTGCGGCGCTGTCGCCGCGAGTTGAGTCTCGTTAAGGAATTTGAAAAGCAAAGAGGCGACAAGACCGCCGATGATCATGATACCTTCAAGGGCGATGTTGATCGTGCCGCTGCGCTCAGAATACATCGCCCCGAGAGCGACGAGGATTAATGGAACGGCAAAGGCAATCATTGAGGAAATTAAATCGCCGAGAACATTCATTGCTGACCACCTTCCTTCTCATCTTTCGCAGGCGCAGATTTTGGAATACTCTCTTCTAGCAATTTCAAATCTTCCTGCTTGCGCTTTCGATTCAGCAAGTATTTATCAATCGCTTGTTTAAAAACAAGGCTGAAGGCACTGAGATAGATGATGACCGAAATGACAATATCGATGACCTCGGTCGCAAATTCGGGTTGCATGGCGTTTCCCCCGATTTGGATATAAGCGATAAAAAGCGAGGAAAAGATGATGCCAATCGGATTTGACATGCCGAGCAGAGCAACCGGGATACCATTAAAACCAATCGGCGAGATGGCTTTCGTGACTTGCATCTGCGCGGTTCCGGCAAGATAAGTCAAAGCTCCGCCGATGCCCGCTAATGCGCCGGAGATGGCCATCGATAAAACGATATTGCGCTTGGCATTGATGCCAGCGTATTTTGACGATTCCTTATTGTAACCGCAAGCTTTCAGCTCATAGCCAAACGTCGTCTTGTTAAGGATTATGAATATCACAATCGCCAATATAATGGCGATGAATATGCCGACGTTCATATAAGGTGAGAGGCTTTCCATGCCAAGCGACGGCAATTTGGCACTCGGATTAATGCCGGCGACGTTAACGGCTCGACTCTGGTCGGCACCGCCATAATACGTGTCGAGCAATCTAGGGGTGTTGGCGATAAGCAGGTCCACCGCAAATAAGCCAATCCAGTTAAACATAATCGAAGTAATGACTTCATTAACGTTCAAGAAGGCCTTGAAAAGACCAGGAATGGCCCCCCAAAGGGCTCCCCCTAAAGCGGCAAGCAAGATATCAAGATACCAGGGCAGCTTAAGAATAACCGCCCCAAAAATAGCGAAAAAGGCTCCCACCGTATATTGCCCGGCCGCGCCGATATTGAAAAGGCCGGTCTTAAAAGCAAAACCCACCGCTAACCCAGTCATCAAAAGAGGAGCGGCCGTGTAAAGAACCTGGAAGATATTGCTGATGCTGCTCGCACCACCCGAGAGCATCATCGTCAAACCATAAAAGGCATCTTGCGGTTTGATTATCAACATTAATAGCAAACCGATGACGATGCCGATGACGATTGAGAAAAGGGAAGCCAAAATTGAATTAAAGCCGCGTTTTTTCCGAATGTTTTTTATGCCTTGCCACATTTTGACGAAAAAGTTGCCAAGGTGCGTGAGCAAGTTAGAGAAAAAGGCCTTTGGTTTCATATTTTATCCGCTCCTTGAGTTTCTTGTGGCGCGAATTTCGGGTCGCGTTTAGCCCCCGACATGTATAAACCCAACTCTTGGAAAGTTGTTTTCTTCGGATCAAGTTCGCCGACGATGCGCCCTTCGTAAATGACGAGGATGCGATCAGGCAAGTCCATGACTTCGTCAAGTTCAAGAGAGATAAGCAGGACGCCAAAACCTTTATCGCGCTCAGCGATCAATTGTTTATGGATATATTCGATGGCCCCGATATCGAGACCGCGGGTCGGCTGAACGGCGATTAAGACTTCGTGTTTCTTATCGACTTCGCGAGCTACGATGGCCTTTTGCTGATTGCCACCCGACATGCTCCGAACGGCGGTGATTGGTCCTTGGCCAGAGCGGATGTCGTATTTAGCGATTAAACCTTCAGAATAGCTTCTGACGGCACCTTTTCTAATAAAACCGCGATTTTGGAATTCGGGTTGCCAATATCTTTGCAAAACCAAGTTTTCTTCGAGGGAATAGTCAAGGATCAAACCATGTTTATGACGGTCTTCGGCGATGTGTGACATCCCGAGTATCGAACGGTTACGAATATTGGCATGAGTGATATCGTGACCAGCGAGGGTAAGCGATCCAGAGTGTATTTCGTCGAGTCCTGTTATGCCGTGGACGAGTTCGGTTTGACCATTGCCGTCGATTCCGGCGATGCAGACGATTTCGCCGCGATGAACATCAAAAGATACATCGTTGACTGCCATTTTCTTCGAGGACGAAGATTTGATCACTAAATTTCGAGCCGACAAAATCACCTCTTTGGGATTTGGGAGCCCCTTTTCGATATTAAAGTTCACGGAGCGTCCGACCATCATCAACGAAAGTTTTTCTTTTGTTGCGTCTTTCACGTCGATGGTCGCCACGCATTTACCTTTTCTTAGAACGGTGACGCGATCGGCAACCGCCATGATTTCATTCAATTTATGGGTAATAAACAGTATCGACTTGCCTTCTTTAGCTAAGTTGCGCATGATCTGCATCAATTCATCAATTTCTTGAGGAGTCAAAACGGCAGTTGGCTCATCGAAAATCAAAATATCGTTTTCGCGATAGAGCATTTTCAAGATTTCCACTCTCTGCTGCATGCCGACAGTGATATCTTTTACATAAGCGTTAGGATCGACCATCAGTCCGTACTTTTTTGATAAGGACATAACTTTATCGCGCGCTTCTTTTTTCTTGATGAAACCGAGCTGATTTGGTTCAACTCCTAAAATAATATTTTCAAGGACCGTGAAAACATCGACCAACATAAAATGCTGGTGGACCATCCCGATACCTAAATCGTTGGCGTCATTTGGATTATTGATATGGACTTCTTGCCCATCTTTTTTGATTGTGCCTTTTTCCGGCCGATAAAGGCCAAAGAGCACGCTCATCAAAGTCGATTTGCCGGCGCCGTTTTCGCCGAGCAAGGCGTGGATTTCACCTTTTTTAAGTTTCAAAGTGATGTCGTCGTTAGCGATGATTCCTGGAAACTCTTTGGTGATGTTCAGCATCTCGATGATATAGTCAGACATTTTTATAGTCCTCTCCATAATATTGACAATGTTTGATAATAATATAATAAACCAATTCCACGAAAAGATAAGCCACCGCTTTTTGAAAACGGTGGCTTATTGTTAAGTTAGCGAATCAGATTACGCGGCATAGTCGACGGTGACCAGAGCGGTGACCGGTGGGGTCACGATGTTGTTGTTAACAACGACTGTACCAGCGGCGACATCGGCGAATAATTCTTCGTATTCAGCAACGGTGTAGTTATCTAATAGCCAGGAACCTTCTGCTGTCGCTAAGCCAACGCCATTTTCAGCGGCGCCTAACGTAGCGGTTTTGCCGGCGAATAGTGACGGCCAAGCCTTACCATTACCGTAGAAGTTGACTAAAGCGTCTTCGACGGAAGAAGTTAAGCCTTTCATGGCCGAGGTAATAATGGTTGGGGATTCGGCGTGTTGATCGACGTCGACGCCGATGACCTTTTTCGAGGCGGCAGCGGCTGCGGCGGTAACGCTTAGGTAGATTCCACCACCACAGGAGAAGACGACTTCGGTGCCATCAGTATACCAGCCATCCATCTTCGTGCGAATATCATCACTTGGACCAAATGTGCCAGCATAGTTGTATTTCATCGTGACAGCGCCTGGGAGCAAGCCCATTTCAAGAGCAGCGGCTTCGGCACCTTGGACATAACCGTATCCATAGCGGACGACGGCAGGAACAGACATACCGCCAAGGAAGCCTAATTTGGTAAAGCCTTCTTGAACGGCAGCATAGCCAGCAAAATACCCAGCTTGCTCTTCACGATAAAGAATATTGTGGACATTATCAGCTGTTGAGTAGACTGAATAGTCGGCATTGTGCGGCTGACCATCTAACAAAAGGAAAGCCACATCTGGATAAGTCGCTTGCACATCGTAAATTGCTTCTTCGAACAAATATCCAGGGCAGACGATAATCTTCGCGCCTTTCGCTACGGCATCGCCAATTTTGGTGAAGGGGGCTGCC
>JBAZDT010000070.1:0-4708 GCA_041654325.1 Bacilli bacterium
TATCTCTTCGCGATTTTAGCTTTCTTTCTCATCGTTAATGACTTGTTTATTTGGGTGTTGTTGATTCGCCTATCAAAGATTCGGCAAAAGAGCGATCTAAAAGCTGCCGAACTAATCGGAGCCGATGTCCAAGAAGCATACAATTTCGGAATGATTGGCATGGTCGTCGTCGACGAAAACGATTTTGTCCTTTGGACTAACGACCTTTTTAAAGATCGGCAAATCGACCTCCTCGACATGAACATTCTCGAGTGGCAGCCAAAACTTCGCGAGCTCCACGACGCGAGCCCGGACATGATTGTCAAAATCGAAGTTAACTCCCGCAACTACGATGTCAAATATCTAAGTGATGCCGGTCTTTACATCTTTAAAGACATGACCGAATACGAGTCGATTTTCGAATATTCACGTGAGCAAGCTCCGGTTCTCGGCATCATCATGATCGACAATTACTCTGATGTCGCAGGCAATCTCGATGACGCCAACGACGTCATCTCGAAAGTCAAAAACCTGATTTTCGATTATGCAAAAGAATACGGCGTCTTGTTAAGACGTTATCGGAACGATGCCTATTTTGCCTTGTGCAATTACGCTTCATTATCCAAAATGAAGAACGACCATTTCTCTTTGCTGGAGAAAGTGCGGGAACTCGGCGCCAAGGAAGAAACTCCACCGACGCTCTCAATCGGTTTAGCCCATGACTTTCCCGATGTGATAAAACTCAACGAAATGGCTGGCAATGCCATCGATATCGCCATGTCGCGTGGCGGTGACCAAGTCGTTGTTTCCAAATACGGCGACGAACTGATTTTCTTTGGTGGCAAGAGCGAAGCTCAGGAGAAGCGCAACAAAGTCAAAGTTCGCGTTATGGCCGACTCCGTTCTCTCACTTATCAAAAACTCGAGCAACGTCATCATCATGGGCCATATCGGAATGGACATGGATGCTCTTGGAGCATGTCTTGGCATGCGCGCTATTTGTGAGTACTGCAATAAATCATCGCATATCATTTATGATCCAAAGCTTTTGGAACGCAAAACAAGATTTGCCCTAACCGGCGCCTTTTCGCGTGAAGAACTTGCCCGCATCACCATTTCCCCAAGCGACAGCGTCGATAAAGTTCGGTCGAATACGCTCGTGATTGTGTGCGATGTTCACCGTCCGAGCATGACCATGGCACCTAAATTGCTCGAAAAAGCAACGAAAGTGATGGTTATCGACCACCATCGCCGGGCTGAGGAATTCATCGAATCGCCAGTTTTCAGCTATGTAGAGCCGAGCGCCTCTTCGACTTGCGAACTCGTCACGGAATTAATCCGCTATTCTTCCGCCAACCCACGTATTGAAGTCTCGCCGACTTACGCCACGTTGATGCTCTCTGGCATCTTTCTCGACACTAATTATTTCAAATCGAAGAACACCGGCATTCGGACCTTTGAAGCCTCGATGGTTCTTAAAGAATATGGCGCCGATAACTCGGTTGCCGACGACTACTTAAAAGATGAGTATGAAGAATATTCTCTCGTCACGAAAATCATCTCGACGCTTAAAACCCCGCATTATGGCGTCGTCTATTGTTTAGCTAGCGAAGACGAATTAATCGAGCAAGCCACTCTTGCCAAAGTCGCTAACCAGTGTATGCAGATGAAGGGCGTCAACGCCGCCTTTGTCATCGGCAACACCGAAGAAAAAGAAACTCGTATCTCGGCGCGTAGCGATGGAACGATCAATGTGCAGATGCTCGCCGAAAAAATGTTTGGCGGTGGCCATTTCACCTCCGCGGGAGTCATCTTTAAGAACTCCTCGATTAAACGCGTGGAAGAGAAATTGCTTGAAGTGTTGAATGAATATTTAAACGACGCTCGTTCGCAAGACGTCAAAGCGAAAGGATAATCATGAAAGTCATATTGTTACAAGATGTTAAAAATGTTGGCAAAAAAGGACAGGCGGTCGAAGTCAGCGATGGTTTTGCCACCAATTTTTTACTTCCTAAGCGTTTGGCGGTGATTGAAACAGCCCGTTCGGTCGAAGTGTTGAACAAGCAGATTGCCGATAAGCAAAAAGAGCAAGAAGACATAACCAAAAAAGCTCAGGGAATCGCTCTCAAACTTGAGGGGATCACTCTCGAATTCGCCGTCAAAGTCGGAGCCGATCAAAAGATTTTCGGCTCAATCTCGAGCAAGCAAATTGAAGAAGAGTTAAAAGCAAAGCATGATATCATCATTGACAAAAGGCGGTTCCTCGATAAATTCCCGATTACCAGCCTCGGCTACTCCAGACTCCGCCTTGAACTGGCAAAAGGAGTGGTGGGCGTCGTTAATATTCACTTGAGCAAGAAGGAGTAGAAAATGGCTAAAGCACGCGACATATTACCAAATAACAAAGATGCTGAAAAAGCCGTTCTAGGAGCGATGCTTCTTTCGCCTCAAGCGGTTGTCGATAGCCTTGGCTCCCTCGACGAGAGCGAAATCTACGAAGGCAACTACGCGAATCTCGCCGTGTTCCGGGCGATGAAACTCCTCGACGAAAAGCACATCCCCATCGATGTTCAGACAATTACTGAGGAATTGATTAACTCTAAAGAACTAGACGCGATAGGTGGCACTGATTATCTTCTGGAGTTGTCGCAATCAGCCATTTCGTTGTCCAACCTTGAATTTTACATCAAGATTATCAAAGACCAAGCCGTTCTTCGCCACCTCCTTTTAGCGATGCGCGGAATCGACGCCGATTATCAAAACGAAGAAATCGACGACATCAATGATTTTGTCGCCAATGCCGAATTAAGAATCAAAAAAGTAACCGAAAAACGTCGAGTCTCGACTTTTATCGCTAGCGATGAACTCGCCAATCGCGTCCGCCACTCGATTAATCAGCAAGCTAGAGCGACTAACGATGAAGGCGTCACTGGAGTTAATACCGGTTACACCAGACTCAATCAAATCACTCACGGCTTTCAAAAAGAGCAGCTGATCATCATGGCCGCTCGTCCTGGTGTCGGTAAAACAGCCCTTGCTCTTAATATAGCTTTTAACGTTTCCGCGAAGAGTAATGTCCCAGTGGCCATCTTCTCGCTTGAAATGTCTTCCGACTCTTTGGCCAAACGTCTCGTCGCCAATCGCGCCTGCGTCGATTTGGATCACATCACGACTGGCTACCTTAATAAAAATGAGCGGCTTTCCATCGAAGAAGCAATTAATGCGATTTCCAAGTCGACCATCTTTATCGATGATACCCCAGGCATCAAACTAAATGATATAATCGCGAAATCGCGCAAACTGAAGTCGACGCAAGGCGATTTAGGTCTGATTATCGTCGACTATATCGGCTTGATTAACAGCGGCGCGAAAAAATTTGAATCAAGACAGCAAGAAGTCAGCGATATTTCGCGTTCCCTCAAAGATTTATCCCGTGAATTGCAAGTTCCGGTCATCGCCGTCTCCCAACTATCCCGCGAAGTCGAAAAGCGCGAGAACAAACGCCCACAGTTATCCGATTTACGCGAATCCGGTTCAATTGAGCAAGACGCCGATTTAGTCATCCTGCTCTACCGCGGCGATTATTATGAAAACTTGATGGGCAAAGCGGCAACTCATCGGCCAAGCCGATTCGGTTCAGAGCCGGAGCAACAAGGCAAGAGCAAAGAAGAGCAGAGACGGGAACTCGATGCTTCCCTGCCGGGCGATGTTTCGACCGTTGAGGCTATCATCGCCAAAAACCGCAATGGCAAGACAGGCAAAGTATACTTACATTTCTTCAAAAGCTATGGTCGCTTTGACAACCCGACCAAAGAATATGAAGAAGCCTTGATGAAAATTGAAGCATCCGACGGGGAGATGTAATGAAGTTCTACATCATCGCCAGCGGATCAAAAGGCAACGCCACCTTATTAGAACACGATAATCGTGTTCTTTTAATCGATATGGGTATCACCCTCAGCCGCCTTAAAGATGAACTCGATAACATCGGCCGCAAGATGGACAACATCGAAGCTGTGTTGTTCACCCACGAGCACAGCGACCACGCCAGCGGGGCGCGCTTTTTCGACGATAAGAAAATTTACGCAAGTGAAGGAACGCTCTACATGCGCAGCGTCAACTTTATCACCCCATATGAAAAGATTAACCTTATCGGGCTTGATATTACTCCCCTTGCCACTTCGCACGATGCTTTCTCACCCTTAGGTTTCATCTTTGAACATAAAGACGAGAAACTTGTCTACATGACCGACACTGGGTTTATCAGCGAGAAAAACATCGAAGTTATGAAAAACGCCGATTATTATATAATTGAAGCGAACCACAACATCAAGATGCTTCTGAAGACGAATCGACCTATCGAACTTAAGCAGCGCATCCTCAGCGATGTCGGCCATCTCTCAAATGAAGATTCAGCCATGTACATGAGCGAGCTAATCGGCGCGAAGACCAAGGAAATCGTCCTCGCCCACCTCTCGGAAGAGGCTAATGACCAAGAGACGGCCTTAGCGGCCTATACGCGCGTTCTTAAAAGGCGGATGGTCGACATTCGCCCGATAAATATCCACTGTGCCCATCAATGGGATATGGTCAAAGGAGGGAAAGCCGATGAAAATTAAAATAATCGCGGTTGGAAACATCAAGGAAGATTATTGGCGAGTCGCCCTCGAAGAATACCAAAACCGCCTTTCCTTATATACCAAAATCGAAATTATCGAAATCAAAGACGA
>JBAZDT010000071.1:0-4705 GCA_041654325.1 Bacilli bacterium
AACGACGATTTATTGCGTGCCGAAACCATCACTTCGTCAAAAGAATTGATGGCCCAACGTCTTTTCGTAATGCACGCCTTGCAAAGTACAAGCGCCAAAATACTAGTCGCTCATGGAGCCTCATTAATGCGCTTTTTACCTTCGCCGGACATTTTTAGAAACCTAAGTTTTCAATTGCATGTCGGGCAGCAAATTAAACTTCTTCATCTTCGTGAGCAACTAAGTCGAGGCGGATATAGTCGCGTTTCGAAGATCGATCAAAGCATGCAATTTGCGTCCCGCGGCGATATTTTGGATATTTTCAGCGTCAATTATTTGCGACCGATACGCATTGAATTTTTTGGTGATGAAATAGAATCAATTCGCTATTTTGACATCGCGACGCAAACCTCGAGTGAAAGTTTAGAGGAAATAGATATTTCGCCGGCCAATGATGTTCTTTTCGCCGAAGAGGAAATCGCATATCTAAAAGTTAGTGTCAAATCTCAAGCCCTTAAAGATGGTGCATTTCTTGATGAAGGGCAAAAGGATAACTTAAACTCAGTCATCGAAGAGGATCTTGAAAAAATAATGCTCGGCCAGCCTCATCCCAGAACCTACAAATATTTCGGCTATGCTCAAAAAGAACATTATTCAATTTTAGACTATGCCTCATTCGAGATTGTTTTTGCGGTTAACAAAGACGCGATTATGGCTTCGGCTGAACTCTATCAAAACGAATCCCGTCAATATCTAAATGAGCTTGCAAATGATGGCAAGATTATTACCCATCTTGAAATCTACAATAATCTTGACGCCGTTTTCAAAGGTAAAAATCGACCTCTGTTCAGCAAAAAGTATCTCGAAAAAGATGAGGACATCGAATTTAAAGCTCGACCGATTATTTCTTCTAGCACTTCTTATTCCAATGTTCTTCCCACGATTCAATCATACATCTCGACAAATGACAAAGTCATATTGGCTTTATCGAATAAACAGCAGTTTGAGACAACGACGGCCCTTCTTAAAGAAGCGAAAATGGATTACGAACTGATTGCCGGATTCAATATTCCGAACAAGCAATTAGGAATCACGATTTATGACATCAACGAAGGTTTTGAATTAGTGGATGAGAAAATCTGCTATTTGTCGAGCAAAGAATTATTAGGTTTCAAAACCCATCGCTCACGATTTATGAATCGATTTAAAGAATCGACGATTCTCAAATCTTTTGATGAACTCGAATCTGGCGACTATGTCGTTCATGAATATAATGGAATCGGCCAGTTCATTGATATTGTCACGATGGACATCGATGGCAACAAGCGCGACTTTTTGCATATCGCCTATGCTGGAACAGATGCTCTTTATGTCCCTCTATCGCAGTTTCGCCTCATCCGAAAATACGCCGGAAAAGAAGGTGCAAGCCCCAAGTTAAACCATCTTGGCGGCACCGAGTGGGAAAAAACAAAGAAGCGCATCAAAAATCGTGTAAACGAGCTTGCGGATCGGCTGGTTGTCCTGTATAAAGAGCGAATTGAAAGGCCTGGTTTCGTCTTTAAAAAAGATGATGAACTGCAGAAACTATTCGAGGACGAATTTCCCTTTGAACTGACTGTCGATCAAAAGGAAGCCCTCGACGAGATTAAAGCAGATATGGAAAAACCGGAAGTCATGGATCGCTTGCTCTGCGGCGACGTAGGATTTGGCAAAACAGAAGTCGCTTTTCGAGCAGCATTTAAAGCCATTAGCAATGGCAAACAAGCCGCGATTCTTTGTCCGACCACGCTTCTTGCCCGACAACATTATGAGCGGGCTATCGAACGATTTTCGAATTTTGGTGTGCGAATTGCAATCTTTTCGCGCCTCATACCTGAAGCCCAACAACGTCATTACTTAACAGAAATTGCCAGCGGTGGGATCAGCCTGATTATCGGCACGCACCGGCTTTTGTCGAAAGACATTATTTTCAAAGATCTTGGGCTCTTAATCGTCGACGAAGAACAGCGGTTCGGCGTTGAGCAGAAAGAGCGGATTAAAGAATTAAAAACGAATGTCGATGTCCTGACTTTGAGCGCAACCCCTATTCCCCGAACCTTGCAAATATCCTTGTTGGGCATTCGCCAGCTCTCGCAGATTAATACTGCTCCGATCAATCGAATGCCGATTCAAACATACGTCAGCCAATATCGCGATGATGTGGTTAAAGAACTGATTGAACGCGAGTTGGCAAGAGACGGCCAAGTGTTTTATGTTCACAATCGCGTTTCTTCGATTTATGCGACCGCCCATCGGCTACAAAAAGAAGTCGGCAGCGCCAAAATAGGCGTCGTTCACGGGCAGATGGATCGCGATGAAATCGAAGATGTCATGATGAATTTCTATTCGGGGAATCTAAATGTCCTCGTGGCCACATCGATTATCGAAAACGGAATCGACATCGCCAATGCTAATTTGATTATTATCGAAGATGCGGATCGATTTGGCCTTTCGCAACTTTATCAAATCAAAGGGCGTGTCGGAAGGGGAAGCCGCATCGCCTATGCATACTTGTTTTATAAAGAATATAAGACGATTAATGATAAAGCCGCCAAACGTTTAAAAGCCATTCAAGATTTTACCGAGCTCGGAAGTGGATATAAAATTGCTCAACGAGATTTAATGATTCGGGGCGCTGGAGATATATTAGGACCAGAACAAGCTGGCTTCATCGATTCAGTCGGCATCGATCTATATCTGAAAATGCTGTCTGAGGCGATTGAGGAGAAAAAAACTGGTGTCGCCACCCCTGAACCGCGGCCTGCCCACCTCTTTAATGTCGAAGCATACATCCCTTCAGGGTACGCCGAGAAAAAAGAAAAGATCGAACTGTATCAAGAAATTCAGTCAGCGGCAAATGTCCATGAACTTAACAAAGTTAAAGAACGGATGCGCGATATTTACGGGCGTATCCCGAGAGAGGTAGAGACTCTTCTGAAACAGAGAAAGACCGACCTCCTCGCAAGTGGGAAGGCGTTTTCGGAAATAGTTGAATACGATAATGAGATCACAATCGTTTTGTCACAGAGTTTCTCGGAGATAAGCGGCATCGGCAACACACTGTTTGAAAAGATTGTTCCGTATATTTCGAAGGTGAAAGTATCGTATCTTAATCGGATTCTTCGCTTGCGACTTCGCAAAGATAATGATTGGCTAAGCAATCTTGATGAACTTTTAACGGTCATCTCAGAACTATACGATGATAGTGTAAAAAAACACTAGAGATTGGTAATATAAAAGTATGAGACTGGATCGATATTTGAAAATCTCCCGGCTGATAAAACGCCGCTCGGTAGCTAAGGAAGTCGTCGAAGATGGCAATGTCGCGATAAATGGTAAGATTGCCAAACCTTCGAGCGAGGTTAAGGTTGGCGATGAAATTGAGATGAAACTTGGCCAGCACATCGTCGGCGTCAAAGTGACTAATATCATGGAGTACGCCGGCATCTCGGAAGCCGAGACGATGTACGAAGTAATCTTTCAAGAAAACATGGGTGGCAGGAGGTCTTAATATGCACATCAATTATCCGTTTGAAAAAAGAGCTTACTATTTGGTCGCCTGTTCCTATGGTCCCGATTCGATGGCCTTGCTTCACTCGCTGATGCAACAACTTCAAAAGATTGTCGTCTGCCATGTGAACTATCACAAGCGCGATATCAGCAATTTCGAAGAAGAGTCTTTGAAGAAATTTTGCGAAGAGAACAACTTTAAATTTGAGAAGATTGACGCGCCGAAAAAGGCGGAAGGAAACTTTCAATCTTGGGCTCGCGAATTGCGCTATGATTTCTTTGCTGAAATATATCAAAAATATGATGCCAAAGGTCTTTTTGTCGCGCATCAGCAGGATGATTTAATCGAAACGTATTTAATTCAAAAACAACGCAGAAGTCGCGTTAAACATTACGGAATCGAGCCGATTTCGCATATGAAGAATATGATTATCGTCCGCCCATTCCTCGCTTATTCGAAGCAGGACTTGCTCGAGTACTGCCACGAAAATCATGTCCCTTTTTCGATTGACGCCAGCAACTTTGAAAATCGTTATTTGCGCAATCGAATTCGTCATGAAGTCGTCGATAAATTAACGGAGATTGAACGATATCAAATCCTGAAGGAGATCGAAGAGAAAAACGCTTTGTTACTAGAAAAAAATCAAGTTATCCGCACTCAATTTGAAGGATGTCGCGAATTATCGATTCCCGACCTTTTAAGACTGAGTCCAGATGAATTTAACAGCGCGATTATTCAATTCGTGGCACAAACCAATAAACATATTGCTCTAAGTGAAAAACAGTTGCAGGAAATTCGCAAAATTTGTATGGCTAACACCCCCAACATCGATATCCCTCTAAAAATCGGTCTTCGACTTCTTAAAGAGTACGATGCTCTTGTCATAAGTGATGTCCTGCGCGCCGAGCCATACTCGTTCACTCTTGAAAAGCCAGGTGCACTGACTACCGAGTTTTTCGAGGTTGACTTTAGCGATGGAGCTGAAGAACGCAACATCAAAACTGAAGATTATCCCTTGACCATTCGCACGTTCGCCCCCAAAGATTGCTATCGCGTCGGCGATTATGAAACGGAAGTTCGTCGGCTCTACATCGATTGGAAAATGCCGATGCGAATTCGTCTCTCTTGGCCAGTCGTCGTCAACAAGGATGGGATTATTATATATATCCCAAGATA
>JBAZDT010000072.1:0-4695 GCA_041654325.1 Bacilli bacterium
CGAGGCTCCAAAAATTCGTTATCGCGAGACGGTCAAAAAAGAAGCGACTGCTCCTGGCAGATATATCAAGCAATCAGGAGGCAGCGGCTTCTATGGTGTCGTGGAGATGAAGTTCGGTCCCAGCGGTAGCGATAAAAACGTTTTCGAGGAAACGGTTTTCGGCGGCGCAGTTCCAAAGAATTATTTCCCTGCCGTGGAAAAAGGTTTTATTGAGTCGACCGAACATGGCTTGCTCTCCGGTTTTCCAGTTATCGGCATCAAAGCGGTGCTCCTCGATGGCAAATACCATCCTGTCGATTCCAACGAATTAGCCTTTAAGATGGCCTCAATCCTCGCTTTTAAGGAAGCGTATATGAATTGTGGCCCAACCCTCCTTGAGCCAATCATGAAAATTTCAATTCGCGTCGGCAACGAGTTCACCGGCAACATCATGAACGACCTTAATCAGCGTCGCGCTCGCGTCTTGAGCATTGATGAAAAAGGTCATGATCAGCAGGAAATCACGGCTTTGGTTCCAGAATCAGAGATTCTCGATTATGCAATACGTTTGCGCGTTCTTTCGCAAGGTAGTGGCTTCTTCAACCGCGAATTCGACTCTTATCAGGAAGTACCTTCCTATCTCGTCGATGGCATCGTCAAACAGTTCGCCGCCGAGAGCAAAAACGATGCGAAATAGCTGTTTATATTTATCTATGCTAAATGGGGGATTAATATGAAAAACAAATTTGTCGATTTTCTTAAGGAAGCATGGCGTCCAACTTTATTTATCGGCGCTGTCTGCCTTCTCATCTACCTTTTATCGCTTTTGGCACAAGGTAGCTCCTACTTCATCTTTTGGGGCAACCAAGCAAATGCTGGCGTGGCCACGGATGCTTTCGCAAGTGTCCGGACAACCGATAATTTCAATTGGACCTTCATCTTCATTTTCGCGGTCGTGATCTTCGTCTATGCCCACGAGTTGAAGAACAAGAATTATCGGGGTTTGATCGCGAGCTTATCTCTTTACGGAGTCCACTGGCTCTATGAAATTGCTAACGCCATCATCGGCAAAGCGAGCGGTCACGCCCTTTGGACGGTTTCCGCCTCGAGCACTTCGTTCATCTTGCTTATCGGCGTGTCGTGGGAACTATCGATGATGTTCGCCTTGGCCGGCCTTATCATGTCCAAGATTTTGCCTGACGACCCCACAAAGAAAATTCTTGGCATCAACAATCGCTGGTTCTTCGCAATTGCTAACGCCGCGATGTTTTCAATTATCGAAATCTTCTTGGCTGGCACTCCAGCTTTCATCTGGGTGTATCCATGGTGGGGCGCCATTCCGGTGTTCATCACCACCTACATTCCCTTCTTCTTGGCGGCCTTTCTCGTGCCAGACGCCAAACCAAAAAGGCAGAGAATTTTCCTTTTGTCGGTCTGGGGATTAGCCATTGTTCTCCTTGCCGTATTGATACCTGCCGGGATCATCTAGAGCCGACTATATCACATTTTTAAAGGCACTGATTCGCAGTGCCTTTTTTGATTAATGCGTCATTGGACATTTTTTGAATAATGCCTGTTTTGCGGTCTATTTGTCGAGATTATCCTTGTTTTGCCGTGCTTTTTCGATGCGTTGCATAATGTTTTGCATGATTTGAAGATAGAGTTTGTCGCCTAAAATCTCATCTTCCCAATGGTGGTCGATGCTAGGATTGTCGTTGATCTCAATCACATAAACCTGATCGTCTTTGACTTTGATGTCGACGCCATAAAAGCCTTCGCCGATAGCGTTGGCAGCTTTCAATGCTGTTTCGATAACTTCCGGTGGAGCATCCTCGACGAGGAATGTTTCGACCGGTCCGACGGTGGCGCGGCTCTTGCTGGCGTTCCAGTTATAAATTTGCCAGTGATTGCGAGCCATGAAGTATTTACATGCATAAAGGGCTTTACCTTCGAGAATGCCAATCCGCCAATCGAATGGGCTGAAGATATATTCCTGGGCGATGAGAAGGGCGCTGAGCGGGAAGAGCTCTTTTAATTTTGAGCGCAGTTCCTTTTCATCTTTGACTTTGAAGACCCCGCGCGAGGATGCGCTGTCGGGACGTTTCAAGATAATCGGGAATTCGAATGTGGATAGAATCGTCTCAATCGGCGTCTTCGAGCTGACGATAATCGTTTTCGGCGTTTTGATATTTTGGCTTTTCATGCACTCGTGGAAGTAGAGTTTATTCGCGCAGCGCAAAATGGACCACGGATCGTCGATGACAATCAAACCTTCAGCGTAGGCATAGCGCGAGAACTGATACGTATAATCGTCGACATTCGTCGTCGCGCGGATGAATAAAGCGTCAAATTGCGGAATGCGTGAATAGTCTGCCTTGGTGATGAACTCAGTGTAAAAGCCGACTTTTTCCGCGGCCGAGACAAAGCGGTCGAGAGCCGTTTTACCTGAAGGGGGGGCTGGTTCTTTGGGATCGACGAGAATCGCCAAATCATACTTATATTGCTTAATTTTCGAAATCGCAAAGCGATTGTGCGTGAAGTATTCGCGGGCATGTCTAATGAGCGTCTCGTCAACTTCGACATCGTGAAGATTGAGGATTTTAATCTTCGTCAACACCCAGTGCGCGTTCTTGCTGAAATTGACTTCTAAAAACGGAGCCTCGAACAAGCGTAGCAAAGCTTTTCCAAGCTTAGCGAAACGAGGTGGTTTGGTATGGCCGAACAGAATGCGAAAAGAAATTTCTTTGCGGGTGACGTTTTTAAATGTCTCTTGTATTAAATCGAATACTTCGTCGCCTAAAGAAGTCGTGATTGTCTCGTCGGTCGCATCCTCAAGAGTTGCGACGTTTGGGATGGCGCGAAGGCCGCGCGCTGAGGCGAGAAGCGAAACGTAGTAGCCAATCGTTTGGTAGCCAAGTTTCGAACAGAGGTTAAAAACCCGTAGTTCCTTGGCTAGTTGAAAACTGTTGCTGTTGAGAAATTCCTCACAAGTCACAACTTCCAAATTAGGTATTCTCGTCAGCCATTCGTGCTTTTGATCGACGACGGCGATATTGGCAAGATAACGTCGCTCTTTGGGATCTTCCTTCAAAATGAGCAGCATGCGTGAGCCGTGCTCATTAGGTCCATAATAATTTTTTAGCGTTTGCATATGACGGAAGCCAAAGGAGTGGTACCAAGCGATGGTTTGGGTGTCTTGGGCATCGACTTCGAGGCTGACGCGCATGATATTTTCGCGCCGCGCCTGGTCGAGGAGATATTGCAGGAGGAAACTTCCATAGGCGTGATGGCGATATTCGGGCAGGATGGCTATCGAGTAGAGACGCCATGATTTGCGATAGAAAAAGACGGTCGCGCTTCCAATAGGAAGACCTTCATTTTCGATGATGTACAAGCCTTGGTGAGCGCTTGATAAGCTATGTTTTAGCGAAGTAAAAGAAAAACGCCGATTTGGCGCAAAGCATTGCGCCTCGAGCGCTTGCAGAAATATGTGGTCGTCAGCTGTCGCTTTTCGTATATCTGGCATAAATCGAGGGATTAAGTTCTTGAATTCGATTATCGGTGCCGCCTAAATCCATTTCACCCCACACGACACCTATATCCATTATATGCTTGCGCTAATAAAAGAATAGATACATAAAAGATAAAACGAATAAATAAGAACGCAGAAGCAAACAGCACATTTCTTTTTAGATTTACTTATTCCATATACACTGAAGATGTCAATTTATCAACAATTCAAAGGAGGATATATGAAAGTATTTATTGTCGGTGGAACTGGCCTTATCGGCAGCGAGGCCGCCCGCGAATTAATTAAGCGAGGACATCAGGTGACATCGATTGCCTTGCCACCCATACCCCAAGGGGCAAACCTTCCCAAGGAGATGAAAATCACTTTTGGCAATTACATGAGCATGAGCGATGAAGAGATACGCCAGCATTTAAAAGGCATGGATGCTCTGGTTTTTGCCGCTGGCGTCGACGAGAGAATTGAAGGACCATCTCCGATTTATGAGATTTTTAAGAAGTACAACATCGACGGGTTGGAACGTTTAATCCGCATCGCCAAGGAAGTCGGCGTCAAGCACGTGAGCATCTGCGGTTCGTATTTCTCGCACTTCGCGAAGAAATGGCCGGCTTTGGAATTAACTAGACATCATCCTTATATCCGTTCGCGCATCGATCAAGAGAAGATGGCGTTATCGTATGCCGGCGATGGTTTTGACGTTTCGATTCTTGAACTACCTTATATTTTTGGCGCGCAACCAGGTCGCAAACCAGTTTGGGTTTTCTTAATCGAATCGATACGCAAGATGAAGAAAAGGACTTTTTATACCAAAGGCGGAACGACGATGGTAAGCGTTCGTCAAGTTTCCGAAGGAATCGCCGGCGCGCTTGAAAAGACGCGCGGAGGAGCCACTTATCCGTTTGGCTATTACAATTACGAATGGGCGGAATTCTTGAAAATAGTCCATAGATATATGAACTATCCCGCGAACCGGAAAGTCATCACCATCCCGCGTTTTCTCTTTGCTTTACAAGGATGGCAAATCAACAAATCGAGGCGCAAAAACAATATCGAAGGCGGTCTCGACATGGTGAAGTTCGCCAAGTTGCAGACGGCGAATTTGTTCATTGACGCCAAAGAAGGAGCTGAATATCTCGGAGTGACTCCTGATGATATCGATGCCGCGATTGGGGAATCTGTGCGATTGA
>JBAZDT010000073.1:0-4692 GCA_041654325.1 Bacilli bacterium
TTGTCGAAAAAACCTTGAAGCCAGTATCTCCTGGGGAAAAATAGAATTTCTCTTCATAGCACTCGCCAGTCGGAATGTGCGACTTCCGATAAAGGCCCAAATTGGAGCCGTCAGCATCAATCATGACTAAAGAATTAAAATGCACGTTTCCAGCTTTTTCGAAAAAGGAAAGCGGGAGGACGACTTTGAGTTCCTTGGCCAGTTTCTGAAAGCGTGAAATCGTCGGTGAAGAAAAGGCCTCCTCAGCGAGATTAAAGTATTCATAATCTTCTTTTTGGCAGAAATATGGCGTTTTAAAAAGTTCGGGGAGTAGAATGACATTCGCTCCCTTAGAAGCGGCTTTTCGGACTAATTGTTCGGCTTTCGCAAGGTTTTCTTCGATATTCCACGACATTTTCATCTGGGTGATTGCGAGCTTCATCTTAGGAATTCTCCTTTTTAGCTTCTGGAATTTGCATTGTGATGCAATGGATATTGCCGCCCCCTAATAGTATTTCGCGAGAGTCGATTTGGATGACGCGCTTCTCGGGATAAAGGGCTTGGAATTGCTCGAGGGCAATTTTATCTTCTGGAACTTTAAAAGACGGTAGGATCACAAAATCCTTGCCTTGATAATAGTTGATATAGGAAGCGGCAAGGCGCATATTCGGTTCGCGCTTTTTCGCATTCGAGCGCGAACGGCGAATTCCTTTCGCCTCCTCTTTGCTCATATACATCGGCTTTGGAAGCAACACTTTAATTATGGTTAATGGGTTCCCTTCGGCGTCCGTCTCACCAGCGAGGACCTTGTAGGCGGCTTGCGAATACTTATATTGCGGATCCAGCCGATCGTTAGTCCAAGCCAAAGCCACGACTCCTGGGCGAACAAAGCACGCCATGTTGTCGATGTGCTCGCTCGTCTCATCTTGGTAGATGCCATTTTTTAGCCAGATGATTTTGCTGATGCCGAGATTTGTTTTAAGGGTCTCTTCAATCTCTTGCTTGTTCAAGAGTGGATTCCGCCCTTTGGAAAGCAAGCAGGCTTCGGTGGCAAGGCAGGTGCCACGACCATCAACATGGATGCTTCCCCCTTCGAGGACAAAATCTTCGATGTAGTAGCGGGTGATGCCAAGTTTCTTGGCCAGGACACCAGACAAACGGTCATCATCTTGATAATTTGAATAAAGACCCCCATCTTCGCTCTGCCACGCGTTAAAACGGAAATCGACAGCTCTGATTTTAGCTTTATTCTTCACGAAAAGGGGCGAATTGTCGCGGGCCCAAGCGTCGTTATACTTGAGTTTAAAAATCGTGACATTATCGATATTCGAATATTCACCGGCCACGACATCGTAAATACTTGGGTGCACACCGACGATTACACGCTCGAATTGAGCGATGGAACGGATGACTTCCTTATAGGCTTCGCGGGCAGGTTTGGCGCCGATCCGCCACGTGTCTTTGCGGAAGGGCAAGAGCATGAAAGTGGCTTGATGGGCATCGCCTTCAAAGGGCATGATGTATCCATCGCTTTGAGGAGTGGTAATCCGTCGTGAAGTATAGTCATTGTATTTTTTCGCATAACTTGAAAATCTTTTCCAATTTTCTTTGTCGATGACATTGACGGTTCCGTCGCTATAATCACCAATCATCGTTATACCAGTTGTTTTGTAGGTTTTGATTCTTTCAATTAGGTCGTTGGTGAATATTTCGCCGGGGATGATAAGGGGGATGCCTGGAGGATAAATCATGATTGATTCTTTGGATATTTCATTCGCGGCTTCCGAAATCGGGATGCGCTTGCTCGGGGCGTAGAATGCCGAGCGAGGCCTGACGAGCAAAAAAGGAAAGTTGACGCTGAAGCCGTGACGAGGATAAGTGATCTTCTTATCGTAATAATCACGGCTGATTTCTTTTAAGGCGCTGAAAAGGTGGCGAAGATGTGGCATCTTCGTGCCAATCGACAAGATTCCCAATATGACATAGGTTTCGGCAAGTTCGACTTGGACTTGGTATTTTTCTTTTAGAAGATAGTATAAATCGAAACCGCTCAAAGATAGGTGGTCGAGTTCAATGACGAGCTTTGTTTCATCGTAATCGAAGCAGCCTTTTTGCAGAAAGTGGTCGCGACCCCGCGGGATGAAACCTTTGATTTTTGCGATTTGCTCGCGGGCGTACTTGGCCAGTTCCAAAACGCGATCCATCTCCAATTGGCCTTTGGTTGCCGCAAAGTGACGAGCGGCGTCAAGGCTGGCAATCAAAATATTCGAAGGGGAAGTTGAATTGATGATGCTCAAAGATTTTTGAACTTCCGCTGGCGCGACGCGTTCGCCTTTTAGCAAAAGAACGCTGGACTGAGTTAGCGATCCGCCAGTCTTGTGAAAAGAGACGCTGGCAAGGTCGGCTCCTGCGCCCATCGCGGATAGCGGTCCGTTTTTACTAAAGTAATAATGCGCGCCATGAGCTTCGTCGACTAAAACCGCCATATGGTGGGCATGAGCGAATTCGGTAATCGCCTTCAAATCGTTGACGGCCCCAAAATAGGTCGGGTTAATGACAAGGATGGCTTTGGCGCTTGGATAGCGCAGAATCGCGCGCTTGTAGTCTTCGACGCTCGGCTGATTGGCGATTTCGAGCTGCCGATCGATTTTCGGCATGACATAGACTGGAATCGAACCGGAGAGAACTAGTGCGCTGATAATCGATTTATGGACATTGCGAGGCAAGATGATTTTATCTTTGGCTTTGCACACCGACATAATCATGGCGATGATGCCGCTCGTCGTCCCATTGACCAAGAAAAAGCTGTGGTCGGCGCTGGTGAAATCGGCCATCAAATCCTGGGCATCTTTAATGACGCCGGTCGGGTGCTGCAAGGAGTCGAGGCCAATTGGGGCGTTGACATCGCAACGAAAGGTTTTGACGCCGACGAAATCCTTAAAGCGGTTCTCCACGTTGCCCATGTGATGTCCGGGAACATCGAAGGGGGTTATTTTTTCATTTACGTATTTCTCGAGGGCATCAAGAAAGGGGGTTTGGTTCTGATTTAATTTCATAGCAAATAAATCTTATATTATCTATTAGTAGCGCGCAACCAAAAGTAATTTTCAAAGAAAATTAATCAAAGGCGATAAAAAGAATATCGAAAATCGATCAGGAAAGGAAGAATTGAACCATTGCTTCATTCGTCCGCTTGCCCTCTTCACTCTCGGGGAGGACTAGGTTGTAGACATGGCGAATACGGACTTTTGACGTCGGTTCAAACTCATAGTGATGCGGCAAGCCCTGCCGCATCAATTCGTCGCGGAGCATGAAACTGTGTTTCTTCAAGAAATCGTTATGGCAAGAGGAGACGAAAACGGGATCAGGCTGGACTTTTTTGATGTAGTAAGCGGGATTGTTCATCCTTAAGAATTCGGGATCGGTATAACGGTGGGAAAAAAGATCGGCCATCGCGCTTTTATTAACAATTTTCTTCGCATATTCGACAACATCCTCAAAATCGTATACCCCGCAGTTTGTCGCGACGCATTTGACTTTGATATTCGGAAGGTGGTTAATCTGATAATATTTTTGGGCTTCCTCGGATTTGAAAACAAGATCGGTTAAAAGGGCAAGATGTCCTCCTGCGGAGTCGCCCATGAGAATGAAGTTATCAAACGTTAGATTATATCTATCTTTATTCTTGACCAAGAAATTGATGGCCGCGAAAATGTCCTGAATTTGATGATAGATTGTTACGTTATTATTAACGAGGGAATAGTTAATCGAAACCACCGAGAAACCTTTGGAGACAAAATAAGAATTGAAAATGTAATTGATTTCTTTATAGCCGAAGGCGTAGGACCCGCCGTGGATATCCAGGATAAGGTGGCCGTTGTTTTCGCCGATTGGATGATAGATATCGAGAAGGTGCCCTCTTACTCCGTCTTCAAGGTAGGCGACATCGCGCCAGCCTCTTATTTCCGCAAATGGTTTGGCTTTGCGCACTCTTTCGACTTCGTAAAAGTCCAGCGATTTTTTGAAAAGGCGGAGGAAAGAACGAAAGATGAACATTATGTAATCCCCCTTTCATGAATATCGTCGCGGACGAATTAATAGCGAAAGCCAAGCAAAACAATGCTCTAGTCGTTTTGGTATTTATTTGCGCTTGCGAATTGTTTCGCCGATAAAAGGCGCTAAGCCGTTGGGAACGTAAGGTGTTATGTCGGCCTTAAAAAGGGCAAGTTCTTTAATATAGGAAGCGGAAATAAAAAGATTATCGGTTGAAGGAAACATGATCAGCGTCTCGATTTCCGGATTGCTTTGGTGATTAAACTGGTACATCGAGATCTCATTAAGATAGTCGTTGACGTTGCGCACCCCGCGGATAATCACGCTGTCGCCTTTTTTGGCGACGTAATCTACAACGAGAAGATCACTTTTCTCAATCGTGACGTTTTTTAAATGCGCGCTAGCTTTCCGCAGCATGTCGACGCGTTCATCATCGGTAAAAATATAACGCTTGTTCGGATTGACGGCCACGACGACGAAAACTTCATCGAAAAGGCGAGATATTCTTTCGATAATATCCATGTGCCCATTTGAGATTGGGTCAAACGATCCGGGATAAATTGCTGTCTTGATCATCTTTGTTTACCTATTATAAATAATACACTATTTCCCTGCTTTGTTCAGCGGAACAATACGATTTTATACAGATATGAGTAAAAA
>JBAZDT010000074.1:0-4670 GCA_041654325.1 Bacilli bacterium
GGAAAAGTTCCGCCTCCGCATCTTCAAATCTCTTCCACCGCTCGTTGATATGATCGGCTAAATCGAGAATCGCCTCTTTATCTTTTGAGACGAGGCGGAAGGCGCTGTTATAGAAATCGAGGTACGAAAAGCGGACCTTGGGATATTTGTTGTTCTTGATGGCAAAGGCATCTTTGGCCTTCATCATCGGCATAATATGCCGGCCACCTTGGAAATGCTCGTGGTTGAGAATCGAGCCGCCGGTGATGGGCAGATCGGAATTCGAACCGATGAAGTAATGGGGATATAAATCGACGAAGGCAAAAAGCTTGGCCATATTCTCACGGCTGACTTTCATCGGCACGTGCTCATTTTGGACGACGATAAGATGCTCGTCGTAATAGCCGTAAGGCGAATACTGCCAAAACCACTTATCCGCGCCGAGAATCAAGGGAATAACGCGTAGCGTTTCCCGCGCGGGATGATCGCTTCGCCCCATATATCCGACGTTTTCGAGGCACAGCACGCATTTGGGATAGCCGGTGCTCACCGTTTTCGACAAGCGGCGAATGTCCTTATTGTCCTTTTCGGGCTTGGATAGGTTGATCGATATTTCGAGCCCGTCTTTAGAAACCCATTTGATGTTTTTGTCGATGCTCGTCTTGCGGATGTAATTCGATTTGATGCAAAGATCATAAAAATAGTCGGTGGCCTCTACCGCGTCGACATCGTAAAGAGCCCAAAAGGTTTCAATAATCTTTGAAGGAAGAGGCGTCAAGTCACCCATGATCTCTTCGATGAACAACTCGGCTTTCAAGTCATCGTAGGCCATCTTATTAACTAGATGCTCGCGCAGCTCCTCGATTAAAGTGTCGGGAACTGTCAGCTTCTCGATGGCTCCCGTGTCGATATCGCCCTCATAAGGCTTATCGCCACCAAGCTTCCGCAAAAGGGCGTTTCGGACATAGACGACATCGTCGCCATTTAGATATAAATGAAACGAAGCGTATGCGAGTAATTTCTCGATTAATTTAGCAATCATAAAGCAATTCCTTATTCGCATATATTATATATGAAAAAAAGACAAATGTTATATTTGCATATAAAAGACGACGTTTAATCAATGTTATTCGAAAAATTAGTTCATCGCCCGGCGATAAATATCGCTTAGCTGCTCAAGATTCATGATCTGCGGGACGGGATAGAGAGGATTGGCTTCTTTAAGCGCGTGCTTGGCTAATTCAGCGATATCTTGCTCGCGGTAGATATTGACGAACTTATCGGGAATATTGAGTTGCTGATTGAGCTTTTTGACATAATCGATAAAAGCTTTAGCTTTAACGGCTTTATCAGCATCTTTATCCGCGAGTTTCAACGCATCGCTTAAAAGCGCGAGGCGGCGATGAATTGACGAGCCAAAACTTTCGAGGACATATGGAAGCAAGACGGCATTGGCTAAACCGTGTGGCACATTATACTTGCCCCCGAGAGCGTGAGCCAGAGCGTGAACATAGCCAACGTAGGCTCTGGTGAAAGCCAAACCGGCTTGAAGGGCCGCTAATTGCATATCCTTGCGCGCTCCCAAATCGGTGGGGTTTTGGTAGGAAATCAAAAGACTCTTGTCGATGAGCTGCAAGGCTGAGATCGCACAACATCTTGTCTTGGACGTGTTGGCGCGACCGATAAAGGCTTCGACGGCGTGCGTCACCGCATCCATGCCGGTCGTCGCGGTAATATGCTTCGGAAGCCCGACGAGCAAATTGGGATCCAAGATAGCGTAACGAGGGATGATTTTCGGCGAATTAATCGCGTATTTGCTGTGCGTTTCCGAATTGACGATGACGGCTGCCAAGGTCGCTTCGCTGCCTGTTCCGGCGGTTGTCGGAATGGCAATTAAAAGTGGGATGCGCCCGCGGACTTTCAAAATTCCGCGCATCTGCTCGATTGATTTATGAGGGTTGGCGAGCCGAGCGGCTAAGCCCTTGGCCGTGTCGATGCTCGAACCACCGCCAAAGGCGATGATGGCTTTGGCTTTCACCTTTTGATATAGGACGAGGGTCTCCTCGATGTTGTTGATGGTCGGATTTGGGACGACATCTTGATAGATGGCGTATTTGATCTCGCTCATCTCCAAATTGCTGATCATATGCTGCAAAAGCCCGAGCTTATAAATCGGTCCATCGGTGACGATCAACACTGTTTTGATGTTCTTCTCGATGAGGATATCGGCGACTTTCCCCGACGATTTGCTACCGCTTAACAAAATGGGTTCGCGAAAGTTCAAAAAGAAGCTCGCGATATACAAGATGACTTGATATAGGCGATAAAAAAAGCGCTTGAAGATTGACATATTACCCCTCTTTTCTAGCGTAGAACGCCAACATTACCCCAATGACAAAGGCGATCGAAGATAAAACCAAGAGCAGCGAACCGGCGACGCTCGAGTAAAAATCGGGAATAAGCGGTACGACGGCGATGATCAGGGTCACGATTTCGATGACGACGCTGACGCTTAAGATGACGATGCCGACGATTTGGGCGGGCAATAGTTTATGCGGCCGCGAATCGCTTAAAGTATCGCGAAGCTTATATGCCTCCGCATCGCTTTCGACAATATCGCCATCAACCATTTTTTCGCTCGCGGCTTTCTTATCGGGAATATTGAGTTCGTCAGTCGTGAGCCGCACTAAATCTTTTTTGTCCGGGCGATGGGTTTTCTCGTAATGGTCGAGATAGACGTTATAATCCAGCTGATTGAGGCGCATGACATATTTATAGGCCTTGCGCAGATGCTCAATCGAGGCTTTAGTCCGCATCAAAGCGTTAAAATCCTGAACGTCTTTCGCAGCGATGAGCCTGGCAAAATACTCGAATGAATCGAGATAAAAATTAAGTTCGCCGGTTTCTTTGAGACTTCGCCCTCCGGCTTGCAGCTCGCCGTCATAGACAACTTTGAAAATATTGTAGCGCTCAGCGATATCCCCGTCGTTATGATCAAAGCGCAATCTCTTCATCTCTTCGGGGCTCGCCCACCGGTAATCGATTTTGGTGCGCGGGAGAAAGAAATTGACAATCAGCGAGCAATAATAGGCTTTCAAGACGAAGCGCGTTTTGTTGATGATGCGAACGCTCTCGCCGATGTAAGTATCAATAGATACTTCGCCCTTGTATTTTAATTTGATGGCATCCAACAACACTTTTTCTTCGTCATCGCCTTTTTTGATTTTCGTTCCCGGAAAGAAAAAGGGAGTGAAGGGACGTCCGTTATAGGCAAGAGGACGGACGAGCAAAACACGGTCTTGGGAATGCACGAGACCGCACACATAATAGATTGTTTTGATTTTAGCCATTGCTCTTATACCTATTTATTGTAATGCATAGATTAGGATGTAATCAACGCTGATGGACGCATCAAGGGCCCTAAAGGAGAAGACGAAGCGCTCGATAAAAACATGGTCGTACGCGAAACGATGGGAATATAAACCTGGTTCAGCGATGCTTTCAAAAGTCACTTTTTCAAGGGTGTGGCCCTGGCGATCTTGGCCGTAAATCTCGATTGTCGGAAGCGAACTTTCAGAGCCAATGCTCACTTCCGGAACAAATAGCGAGACATATTTGGTGAAGTTATTATCAAGGGTCGGCGACAGCAATTGCTGTTCGCTATGATTGCAGATAACTTTGTTATCAACAACCATTAAGTCGCTCTCATTCAGCGCGCTCCACTGCTCATCGAGGTGTTCGTCAGCGAAGTCCGCGCTGGCGAGCAAGACCCTGTTGCCGATTTCATCGGTGCTGTTGCGAATCCCACCTTCGGGAAGGTATTTTTTTAAAAGGGCGACCGCTAAATAAGTGACGCCGATGACGGCGAAAAGCGAGGCGGCGGCGATCATGAATTTACGGTTTGAAGTTGTTTGGGACATATTAATACTATAAATGAATTATCGATTCTTTGTTAATTTATAATTAAATTTTCGAATTTGATTTGGTTTTACCTTGATGACTTTCCGATCATAGGTGATAAGGCCATTTAGCTCATCTTCGACATCGCTAAGCTGCGTATACACCGAGGCCGAAAGTCCTTTCTTGGCCGCTGGGATGATTTCCTCTTCATATAATCTCTCGATCGCATTGGTGAGTTCTTCACTTGTCTTCATCCGCTTATAGCCAAAGTTTTTCTCGCTAAAAGCATGACCGGCGATGCGCAGATGATAACCGCCGAATTCGGAGAGAACATGCGCCCGATCGAACTTGTCCTGTTTGATTTTGTACTTGCGAAAGTAAACGTGATCCGATTTAAGCTTGCCGATACCTTGATCGTGCCATCCGGAAGCGTGGTCGAATAGCCTTGTCTGATCAAAACTCTGCATCTTTTCAAGGACCGCTCGGCTGTCGAATTGGCCCCATCCCTCGTTAAATATTGTCCAAAGGACAATTGAAGGATAGTTATACAATAGTTTAATCGTCTCTTCTCCTTCGCGGATGAACTGGCGACGTCCTTCTAAGTCTTCGCGAGCAAAACGCGAGTAGCGATCGTCTTTGAGATGATGCTTAAAAAGGACGGGAATGACCGTGGTCAAGAAGGGATATTGACCACCGCCATTAACAAAATCCTGCCAGACGAGCATGCCGAGGCGGTCGCAGTGATAATACCAGCGCGGCGATTCGATCTTGATGTGCTTTCGAAGCATGTT